>NZ_JBFBGN010000007.1:0-101572 GCF_040684675.1 Streptomyces sp. NPDC089915
CGGCTCCGGCCAGTCGCGGCCGGGCGAAGGTGGCCAGACCGCGTTCCCTCGGCATGGCCTGGCCTGGCCGGCCGGATCAGGAGATGAACTTGTTCTCCAGGTGGCGCTGGTAGCGCTGCTTCAGCGCCGGCAGCATGGCGTCGATGACCGAGACGCTGTCCGGGCGGGACAACCCGTAGCTCGCGGTGAGTTCCTGGTCCAGCTGCTGGGCGGTCGGGTGGGCTCGGTTCGCCTCCACGTGGGCGTGGTAGGCCTCGTACGCCGCTTCCTCGAACTTCTCCTGGTCGAGGGCGTCGTGCGCCTCGTCGGCGTCGGCGTCGGCGTCGGCGTCGGCCGCCTGGGGCGGCTGGGGCGCGTCGGGCGTGCCGGGCGCCTCCGGGTGGTCGGCGTGGGGAGCCTCGGCGTACTGCCGGTCGTAGCCGCCCTCGTACTCCGCCTGCGGGGCCCTCGGCCCGGCGAACCAGGCGCTGTCGTGGGCGGCGGGCATGGCCTCGGGGGCCACCGCGAAGGGCGCCGGAGCGTGCGCGAGCCGCGCCTGCGCCTGCCGCGCGGCGGCCCGGTCCAGCCCCTCCCACTGCTCGGGCACCTCGGCCTGGGCGTCGTACCCGTCGGAGTGCGCGTTCGCCGCCTGGGCAGGCACGGCCACGGGGGCACCCGCCGGCCCGCCGGCCCCCTCGGGACCCGCACCGCCGGCCGGACCGGCCACGGCACCGGCCGCGCCCGCCGCGCCTGCGGCGAGGGCCGGACCGGCCGTGGCGGCCTGACCGGCGTCTGCGGCAAGCGCCGACCCCGCCGCTGCCGCTTGGCCCGCCGGGAAGGCGGGACCGTTGCCGACGCCCGCCGCACCCGCGATGCCCGGCTGACCGGCCGCTGCGGCCTGGCCGGCGGGGAGGGCGGGGCCGGTACCGGCCCCCGTGCCCGCGACGCCGGCCGCGTCTGCGGCAAGCGCCGACCCCGCCGCTGCCGTCTGGGCCGCCGGGAGGCCGTTGCCGACGCCCGCACCCGGGACGCCCGCCTCAAGCGCCTGACCGGCCGGGACGGCCTGACCCGCGAGGCCCGCCGCGCCCGCGGCGAACGCCGCACCCGCCTGGCCCGCCGCGAGGGCGGGGCCGGCCGGGACGGTCTGGCCCGCCGCGAGGGCCGGACCCGCCATGACCGCCGGAGGCAACAGCACCGGGTCGATGCCCGCCGCCGCCAGCCCCTCCGGGGCCGTCCGCGACAGGGGGACGCCGATCCGGGCCAGCCGCAGCGGCATCAGGGCCTCCACCGGCGCCTTGCGCCGCCACGCCCGGCCGAACCGGGCCTGGAGCCGCGCCTGGTAGATCAGCCGGTCCTGCTCCATCCCGACCGCCTGCTCGTACGAGCGCAGCTCCCACAGCTTCATCCGGCGCCACAGCTTGAACGTCGGAAAGGGGGAGAGCAGCCAGCGGGTGATCCGCACGCCCTCCATGTGCCGGTCCGCGGTGATGTCCGCGATCCGGCCGACGGCGTGCCGCGCCGCCTCCACCGTGACCACGAACAGCACCGGGATCACCGCGTGCATGCCCACGCCCAGCGGATCCGGCCAGGCCGCCGCGCCGTTGAACGCGATCGTCGCCGCCGTCAGCAGCCAGGCCGTCTGCCGCAGCAGGGGGAACGGGATCCGGATCCAGGTCAGCAGCAGGTCCAGCGCGAGCAGCACGCAGATGCCCGCGTCGATCCCGATCGGGAACACCAGCGAGAAGCTGCCGAAGCCTTTCTTCAGCGCCAGCGCCCGGACCGCGGCGTACGAGCCCGCGAAACCGATACCCGCGATGACGACGGCTCCGGCGACCACGACACCGACGAGAATCCGGTGCGTACGAGTCAGCTGCATCGCGGCCACTCGCGATCCCTCCCCTTGCAGAGCTACAGGCAGGCACAGCGTACGGGTGACCCTGTGTCACCCGCTCCGTAGGCCCCTACTGCTTGGGCGAGGCCGAAGCCGACGGGGCGGCGGAGCCCGACGGGGACTCGGAGCCGGAAGGCGCCTGGTCGTTGCCGCCGTTGGCGACCGAGGTCACGACCTCCTTGGCCGCGGCGATCGCGTCCTGGAGCATCTTGCCCTGGTCGGGAGCGCCGGCGCCCTCGTAGGCGGCACCGTTGAAGTCGAGCGTGATCACGACGTTCTGGGTGCGGGCGACGACGGTCGTGTTGAAGAAGTCGACGTCCTTCTTGATCCCGTAGATCACGGACGTGCCCTGGTCGCCGACCCCGTCGGCCTGCTCGGCCTTGACGTCGTGCGCGTCCTTGGTGGTCTTCGCCAGCTCGATCTGCTTGTTGTACTGCTCCTCCGCGCGCTTGTTGCCGCTGCCGAGGGAGGCGTGCGAGTCGTAGCGCACCAGGGACACGGAGAGCCACCGGTACTGCGAGCCCTTCGTGCCGTCCGTGTCCAGGCCGTTCCAGGAGCAGCTGGCGCGGTTGGCGAGGTCGTTCGACTTGGCGGCCGTACCGTTCTTGTCCTTCGCGTCGTGGACGAGGGACTCGATGGTCTTGGCGGGCACCGCCTTGCAGGGGTCCGGCAGCTTCGCGAACGCCACCTTCTCCAGCTCGGTCGAGCCCTTCGCGCTCGGCTTGGCGGACGAGGAGGACGACGAGGACTTCTTGCCGGAGTCCGAGCCGGAGGAGGACTTCCCCGAGTCGGAGGAGCAGCCGGCGACGGTGAGGATCACCGGGACGGCTGCGCAGGCGAGAACGCGGGTGAGGCGCGAGGCTGATCGGTGCATGGTTCCTTCAGACGTTGGGGACATCTCGGTGCTTCGGGGTCGTGCTCGGGGTCGTGCTCCAGGGGTGTGGGACCCCCGCAACGGTAGCCCGACCCGGCGTCCGGCTGCTGTGCGCGCCGTCACGCGGGCCGTGCGCGCCCCCCTGGGGCGGCGCGCTCACTCGCTGAACCGCTCCGCGAGGGCCTCGGCCAACTGGCGCGCCTTGTCCTGCGTTTCCCCGGCGGGCGGGACCTTGCCCGGGGCGGTGGGCTGGACGCTGTACTCGACCGTGACGATGACGTTCGAGGTGCGGAACACGATCCGCACCGTGCGGGCCTGCGCGGCGGTGGCGCCGGCCGCGCTCAGCTTGTCGTCGAGGAACCCCTCGCTCCCCAGCCCCTCCAGCACGCGCGAGCCCAGCTCGGGGGAGCCGGTGGGGGAGGGGGAGGGGGAAGCCGGGACGGGGGCGACGGACGGCGGGGCCTCGGGCGCGCCGGGGGCGGGACTCGTACCGGTGCTCGGAGCGGTGCTCGGAGCGCCGCTCGGAGCCGTGCCGGTGCCGGGGGTGGGGCCGGGGCTGGTGGCCGGTCCGGGGAAGGGCAGGTGGGCGTCCGTCAGCCGGCGCACGTACACCTGCCGGGCCTTCTCGTCGTCGCTCGCGGCGGCGCGGTCGTAGGAGACGACCCGCTCGAAGGTGACCGACAGCAGCAGGTTCGCCTCGGGGGTCTGCGCGTTCCAGCGGCAGCCGACGTGCCGGTCGGCGTCGTAGGAGGGCTCGGCGGTCCCGGCGTAGAGCTGTTCGCGCTGCTCGGTGGTGAGGGAGTCGGTGGCCGGGAGCATGGCCCGCAGCCGCTTGCCGTCGACGGCCTTGCAGGGCTGCGGGAGGCTGCGGTACTTGCCGGGCTGGGCCGGGGCGGCGGTTCCGCCGCCGTTCTTCTGGTCGCTGCTGATCCCGATCCCGCTGCCGCCGGTGCACGCGGTCGCGCCGGCCGCGAGCACGGTGAGCATCGCGATGCCCGGCAGGATTCGGCGACGGCGTACGCGCGTGCGCTCCAGGTCCATCGGCTTCACTCGCTCCTCTGGCTTCCTTGGCGTCCTCGGGAAAATCCGTTGCCGCGAGTTGGGCACGGATGGACACAATGTCTATCGCACACGCTGGTGCCGGCGCCGGTTCCCTGTCTGGTTTGGGGGTATGAGCGCGGCTTTTCGCGTACTCCTACCTTTCTTATGTTTTCGGGGGATTGTTCTGTTATGTCGTATGTAGAGGTGCCCGGGGCGAAAGTCCCGATCAGGATGTGGACGGATCCCGCGTCGGTCGAGGACAGCGCGATGCGGCAGTTGCAGAACACCGCCGGGCTCCCGTGGATCAAGGGCCTGGCCGTGATGCCGGACGTCCACTACGGCAAGGGCGCGACGGTCGGCTCGGTGATCGCGATGAAGGACGCGGTGTGCCCGGCGGCGGTGGGGGTGGACATCGGCTGCGGCATGTCGGCGGTGAAGACCTCCCTCACGGCGAACGACCTCCCGGGGGACCTGTCGAAGCTGAGGTCGCGCATCGAGCAGGCGATTCCCGTGGGGGCGGGGATGCACAGGGAGGCGGTGGATCCGGGGAGGCTGTACGGGTTCTCGGAGACGGGGTACGCGGACCTCTGGCAGCGCTTCGACTACATCGCCGATGAGGTCAAGTTCCGTCAGGACCGTGCGGTCAGGCAGGTCGGAACGCTCGGATCCGGGAACCACTTCATCGAGTTCTGTCTCGATGAGTCGGGCTCGGTCTGGCTGATGCTGCACTCCGGCTCCCGCGGCATCGGCAACGAGCTCGCCGCGCACCACATCGGGGTGGCCCGAGGTCTGGCCCACAACCAGAACCTGGTCGACCGGGACCTGGCCGTCTTCCTCGCCGCGACCCCGGAGATGGAGGCGTACCGCAACGACCTCTTCTGGGCGCAGGAGTATGCCAAGTACAACCGTGCCGCGATGATGAGCCTGTTCAAGGAGGTCATCCGGAAGGAGTTCCGCAAGGCGAAGGTCTCCTTCGAGCAGGAGATCAGCTGCCACCACAACTACGTGGCGGAGGAGCGGTACGACGGCATGGACCTGCTGGTCACCCGCAAGGGCGCGATCCGCGCCGGCAGTGGCGAGTACGGGATCATCCCGGGCTCGATGGGTACGGGCTCGTACATCGTGAAGGGCCTCGGGAACGAGAAGTCCTTCAACTCCGCCTCGCACGGCGCGGGCCGCAAGATGAGCCGCACGGCGGCGAAGAAGCGGTTCTCCGCGCGGGACCTGGCGGAGCAGACCCGGGGCGTGGAGTGCCGCAAGGACTCGGGCGTCGTGGACGAGATCCCGGGCGCCTACAAGTCGATCGAGCAGGTCATCGACCAGCAGACGGACCTGGTGAAGGTCGTGGCGAAGCTGAAGCAGGTCATCTGCGTCAAGGGCTGACGGGGGTGCGCGGGGGCCCGGACCGACTGCGGTCCGGTCCCCTTCGCGTGCGCGCGGCCCTTACTCGCCGTCGAGGAGGAGGTCCACCGGGAGGTCCAGGGTCACGCCGACGTGCTCCGGGACGGTGACGGAGGTGCCCCGCTTGTGGGACGTTCGCATGCGGTAGGTGCCGTTGCGCGGGTCACGGCAGACGACGACCTCGTCGTGGCGGCGGTCGGCGATGATGTAGAAGGGCACGTCGGCCTTCGCGTAGGAGTCGACCTTGGAGCCGAGGTCATCTGACCAGTTCGAGGAGGTCACCTCGACGATGAGGCGGAACACCTCGGGCGAGTAGCAGTTGTTCCGGCCCTTGAAGTCCAGGAAGTCCTTGCTGACGAGCGCGAAGTCCGGGATGGCGTAGTCGTCGGGTCCGGTGGGCAGCCAGATGCCGATTCCCTGAAGGAACTCCAGTCCCGCTTTCATCGCCCCGGCCTCGTGAAAGGCCACGGTGAGCCTGCTCAGTGTGCGGGCGTGACGCCCGTCGGCGGGTGGTGGTGTCACGGTGAGCCTCCCCTGGAGAATCTCCACTCGGTGCCTGGGAAGCTCCCTGGAGAGTCGACCGGCGGCTTCCGCGATCGTGGTCTCGTGCTGCATCACGGCCATAGCTTCCTCCCTTTCGTGGCTCACGCTTTCGGAGCGTAGCGGTGCCCGCCGACGATTCGTGTGGATTCACCCGGACGGGCCCTTCGGGCTTGTGCGGGGTGCAACTTCCACTTGTGGCGCGGGGGTTGACGGTCGGAGTTGGTCTAGACCAGGGTGTGCGGCATGTGGAGAACTCGTGTGTTCCTCGCCGCTCTCGCGGCGTTGTCGCTGGGGGTCGGGGGCGCTGGGGCGGCTCAGGCCGCCGTGGGGTTGCCGCCCGTCGTGGCGCATGTGCCGACCTCGGAGAAGGTCGTGTTCATCACCATCGACGACGGGTGGACGCATGACGCCGAAGCCGCGCGCGTGCTCGTGGAGAAGCGGGTGCCCGCGTCCCTGTTCCTGTTGCCCGGGGCCACCGCCTATGACACCGGGTACTTCACCGATCTCGTCGACGGGGGCCGGGTCACGGTGGAGAACCACACCGTCAACCATCCCGACCTGACCACGCTGGACGCGGCCGGCAAGGACGCCGAGGTGTGCGGGGCCGGGGAGCGGCTGGCGGAGACGTTCGGGAAGACGCCCAAGCTGCTGCGGCCGCCCTACGGGGCGGTCAACGACGACGTGCGGCTCGCGGCCAAGGCCTGCGGGGTGAAGGCGCTCGTCACCTGGACGTACGACTTCACCACCTGGAGCCAGACGCCCCCGACCCCGCAGCTGAAGGCCGGGGACATCGTGCTGCTGCACTTCACGCCGACGCTGGCGGCGGACCTGGACCGGGCGCTGGGCGCGGCACGGGCCGCGGGGCTCAAGCCCGCGCCCCTGATGCCGCACCTGAAGGCGGCCGGGCTGGTCTAGCCGGGCCGGTCCGACCGGGTCCGGTTGACCGGGCCCGGTCCGCCGGGGCGGGCTACAGCTCGCGGTGGACCTTCGTGTTCGAGGCCTGGGCGCGGGGGCGGACCACGAGGAGGTCGATGTTGACGTGGCTGGGGCGGGTCACCGCCCAGGTGATGGTGTCGGCCACGTCGTCGGCGGAGAGGGGGTGCGCGACGCCCGCGTACACCTTCTCCGCCTTCTCCGCGTCGCCGCGGAAGCGGGTGGTGGCGAACTCCTCGGTCTTGACCATGCCGGGGGCGATCTCGATGACGCGGACCGGCTGGCCGACGATCTCCAGGCGGAGGGTCTCGGCGAGGACGCGGGCGCCGTTCTTGGCGGCGACGTAGCCCGCACCGCCCTCGTAGGTGGCGTGGCCGGCCGTGGAGGAGAGGACGACGACCGTGCCGTCGCCGCTCTCGGTGAGGGCGGGCAGGAGCGCCTGGGTGACGTTGAGCGTGCCGATGACGTTGACCTCGTACATCGTGCGCCAGTCGGCCGGGTCGCCGGTGGCGACGGGCTCGGCGCCGATGGCGCCGCCGGCGTTGTTGACGAGTACGTCGCAGCGGGTCAGGGAGGCGGCGAAGGCGTCCACGGCGGGGCGGTCGGTGACGTCGAGGGCGTGGGCGGTGGCCTCGTGCCCGGCGGCGGTGAGCTCGGCGGCGAGGGCCTCGATGCGGTCCTTGCGGCGGGCGGTGAGGACGACGTGGTAGCCGGCGGCGGCGAGCTGACGGGCGGTGGCCGCGCCGATTCCGCTGCTCGCGCCGGTGACTACGGCGGTTCGGGTGGCCGTGCGCGTGCTCATGGGCGGGGCTCCTCGTTCGGTCGCGATGTGCGGTCGCGGGGCCGGGCGCGGTGTGGGGCGCCGGGCGTGCTCGGTCGTTCGTACGGGTGCCGTGCGAACGCTCGCCAGCATAGGCCGGGGCGCTGACGGGGCGCGTGCGGGAGCGGTGGCGAATGGGGGGTGGGCTCGCCCTCGTTCGTGTGATGGTCCGATCGGCCGTTCGTCGGGGTGGTTACCGTCCGCGCGAGGAGGTGGTGGCGGTGCGCCGTGGTGCCGTGCGGAGTGTGGTGGTGGCGGGCTTGCTGGTGCTGGCCGGGGCGGGGCCCGCGGGTGCGTGGGCCGGGCCGGAGGCGGACGTGGCCTACCACGGGCGGGTGTCCCTGGTGAAGGGGCGGCTGAAGGTGTGGATGGTGCCGCAGAACGAGGGGCCGTCGGGGCTGGCGAACGCGACGGTCCGGGTGCGGCTGTCGGCGGACCTGGCGGACGCGCAGGAGCTGGCGGCGGGGTGCGCGCGGGCGGGGGCGCGCGAGGTGGTGTGCGAGACGGGGCCGCTGCCGGAGCACGGGCGGGGCCGGCACATCGGGCTGGTACTGGCGCTGCGGGAGCGGCCGGCGGAGGTGGCGGTGCGGATCGACACCTGGTGGAACGGTGGGGCGGCCGACCGCAACCACGGCAACGACGAGCACGTGGTGCTGGCGCTGGACACCGGGGACGCCTACGCGTTCTGAGCGGCGGCGTCCCGGGTGGTGTTCCCGGCGGCGGCTCCGGTGCCGTCCCCGGCGGTGTCCCGGCGGCGTCCCCAGTGCGGTCCCCGGCGGTGTCCGTAGTGCGGCCCCCGGCAGAGGCCCCGGCGGTGTCCCCAGTGCGGTCCCCGGCAGGCTCCCCGGCAGGGGCCCCGGCAGGGGTTCCGGCGGTGTCAGACGGTTGCGCCGTCGCCGAATTCGGCCAGGGCCTCGTCGACGATCCGCTCCAGGCGGGAGTGGTGGGCGCCGCGCCAGTAGACGCGCTCGCAGTCGGCGCACTGGGCGAAGACGTCGTACGAGCGCTGCGTGCCGTGCTCCAGCCGGTCGCCGACGCTGTCCTTGTCGGCCTCCCGGAGGGGGCCGTTGCAGGCGGTGCAGCGGGTCCAGGGGGCGAGGGCGGGGGCGAACCGGCCGAGGACGTCGCGGAGTTGGTCGTCGGGGTTGTCGCTGTAGACGTAGGCGCCGGCGAAGAGCTCGCGGCGGCGCAGCAGGCCCCGGTCGCGGGAGAGCAGGACGCGGCTCTCGGCGGCGGAGCGGGTGGCGAGGGCGGGGTCGCCCGGGTCCTCGTTGTCGTAGGCGGCGTCGACGCCGAGCAGGCGCAGGCGGCGGGCGAGGGTGCCGAGGTGGACGTCGAGGAGGAAGCGCAGCGGGGCGCCGGGCACCCGCTGGGGCCGGTCGACGCCGAACACCTCGACGGACTGCCCGGCCCTGGGCACGTACGAGACGGGCACCTCCTGGCCGTCGGCGAGGAGCCGGCCGACCTCGGTGAGGGGGACGCCCGCGGATTCGACGACGTGGCCGAGGCTGGAGGCGCCGTCGGTGGCGGTCGGTACGCGGTCGACGCGCCGGCTGGGCGGGGCGAAGAGGCGCAGTTCAGGGGCGAGGGTGAGCTCAATGCCGGGACCGTTCACGGTCCCAGCATGCCATCGGGGCCGGGGGCGGCGCGGCTGAATTATCGACCTTCGTCGTAGGCGAGGCGGTGGGCGCTGACCTCGTCGAAGTGGTTCTCCGCCCAGCGCTTGACGGAGGACAGGAGGCCGCCGAGGCTGCCGCCGAGTTCGGTGAGGCGGTAGTCGACGCGGACGGGGACGGTGGCGGTGACGGAGCGGGTGACGATGCCGTCGCGTTCGAGGGAGCGCAGGGTCTGGGTGAGCATCTTCTGGCTGACGCCGGGGATCCTGCGGCCGAGTTCGCTGTAGCGCAGGGAGCCCTGTTCGGCCTCGCCGAGGGCGCTGAGGACGAGGCCGACCCACTTGTCGCTGATGCGGGCCAGGAGCTGGGAGGTGGGGCAGTCCTTGACGAAGGCGTCGTAGGCGGCGCGGGCGTCCTCGCGGCGGGCGGCGGCGGTCTGGGTGGCCATGGGTGCCCACTTCCGGGTCGGGTACGCACTCCGAAGTGCGTACTTACGAAAAGAGAGTACCTCTCCGTAGGTTAGTGGTCATCGGAACGGACGGACGAACGAGTGAACGGGGAGAGACGATGACGGGGATCCAGACCATGCGGGCCGTGCTGGTGGACGGCTTCGGCGGGCCGGAGCAGGTGCGGGTGGCCGAGGTGGAGGTACCGCGCCCGGCGGCCGGGCAGGTACGGGTACGGGTGCGGGCCGCCGGGGTGAACCCGGTGGACGGGGCGGTGCGCGCGGGCGTCTTCGGCGGGGCCGGGCAGCGGATCGGGCTCGGCTGGGACGTGGCGGGGGAGATCGACGAGGTCGGGCCGGGGGTGGCGGAGTGGACCCCGGGCCGCCGGGTGGTCGGGCTGCACTACGGCGCGGTCAAGCCGCTCGGCACGCACGCCGAGTACGCGGTGCTCGACGCCTCCGCGGTGGCGGCGGCGCCCGAGTCGGTCGACGCGGCCGCCGCCGCCGTGCTCCCGCTGAGCGGGCTGACGGCCGCGCGGGCGCTGGACCTGCTGGGGCTGGCCGCGGGCGACTCGGTGCTGATCACCGGCGCGGCCGGGTCGGTCGGCGGGATCGCGGTCCAGCTGGCCGCGCGGGCCGGGCTGACGGTGACGGCGCTGGCGGGGGAGGGCGACGAGGAGCTCGTACGGTCCCTGGGCGCGAAGGAGTTCGTACCGCGCGGGTCGGCGCCGGCGGAGCCGGTCGACGGGGTGCTCGACGCGGCGGTGCTGGGGGCGGCCGCGCTGGGATTCGTCCGGGACGGCGGGGCGTACGTGGGGCTGATCCCGGGGGCGGCGCCGGCCGCGGAGCGGGGGGTGCGGGTGGTCGAGCAGGAGGTGGCGGCGGACGGGGTCCGTCTCGGGGAGCTGGCCGCGCTGGTGGACGCGGGTGAGCTGACGCTGCGGGTCGGGCGGACGTTCGGCCTCGCGGAGGCGGCCGAGGCGCATGCGGTGCTTGCCGCGGGGGGTGGCCGGGGGCGCGTGGTCCTCACGGTCGGCTGACCGGGGCCGGCGGGGCCGGGGGTGGGGGTGGCCGCTGCGCGGAGCCGTCTCCCCGCCCCGCCCTTCCACCGTTCCCCGGGGCTCTGCCCCGGACCCCGCGCCTCAAACTCCCCCAGCTACCGCTGGGAGGTGCCCCCTGGCGGGGCTATAGGGGCTATGGGCGGCCGGCCCCGTCACGGCCAGACGAGGCAGTACGCCTGGTGGCCGTTCTCGTGGAGGCGGTGGGAGAAGTCCTGCCACTCGTGGAGCAGCTGGTAGACGTTGAAGGCGTCCCGGGGCCCGCCGCGGTCGGGGACCGTCGACCAGATGAAGGCGGCCGCGCCGACCGACTCCTCGCCCACCCCGCGCAGCGGGTCGACCACCGTCATCGGCAGCTTGACGACCGCGTAGTCCGGGTGCAGGACGACCAGTTCCAGCGGCGGCACCTTGTGCAGCGGTATGCCCTCGATGCCGGTCAGGACCATCGCGGCCATGGTCTCCGGCTTGATCTTGGTGAACATGCCGCCCATGCCGAGCTCGTCGCCGCCCAGCTCCTCCGGGCGCATGGTCACCGGTACCCGCGCGGCCGTCGCGCCGTCGGGCGCGCCGAAGTACTTGTAGGTCACGCCCATGCCGCGGCCGCCCTTGGGGGTGCCGTCCGGGTCCTCGGCGTCGGGGGAGCCAGCGGCGCCGGCGGTGCGCTCGGGGCGGCCCCGGCCGTCCTTGCGCGACCGGCCCTCCGGGCGCTCGGCCCCGTCCCGGCGGTGAGGCGCGCCGTCGCGCCGGTCCGGCCGCTCCGTGCCGTCCGGGTCCGACCCGCCCGCAGGCCCCGTCACGTCCCGCCGCTCCGACCCGCCGGCCCGCTGCGCACCGTCCCGCCGGTCCGTGCCGCCCGTGCGCTCCGGCCCGCCCAGGTGCTCCGCGCCACCCGTGCGCTCAGGCCCACCCGCGCGGTGCACGCCGTCGCGCCGGTCCGTGCCGCCGAGGCGCTCCGGTCCGCCGAGCCGGTCCGTGCCGCCGGTGCGCTCAGGCCCGCCCGCGCGGTGCACGCCGTCGCGCCGGTCCGCGCCACCCGTGCGCTCCGGCCCGCCGAGGCGCTCCGCGCCACCCGGCCGCTCCGCTGCGCCCGGCCGCTCCGCGGCGTCCCGGTCGGGTGGGGTGTCGTGGTGGTGGTCCGGGTCCTCCGGGGTGTGGCCGGGGTTGGCGGCCTCCGCGGCTTCCGCGGTGCGGCGGTGCTTGCCTCGGCGGCGGGCCTCGCGGGCGCGCTGCGGGTCCAGGCCGTCCGTACCCTCGCCCGGTCCACCACCGCGTTGCATATCTCCACCCGACTGGTATTGCCTGCCCCGGCTTCGCGGCCCCCGCCACGCAGCCTGATCATCATGGCAGTGACCTCCCCCGAGGCGGCGCGGTGAAACGCCCCTCCGCAAGTCTGTCGCGGCCTCTGAGACCATGGCTGGTGTGAGCTACCCGTACCCGTATGAAGCCCCAGTTTCGCAGACGCTCTTCGAGCGCGCGTCCCTCGTGACCCCCGGCGGCGTGAACTCTCCCGTCCGCGCCTTCCGTGCCGTGGGCGGTACGCCCCGGTTCATGGTGTCCGGTACCGGTCCCTATCTGACCGATGCCGACGGGCGTGAGTACGTCGACCTGGTCTGCTCGTGGGGACCGATGATCCTCGGCCACTCCCACCCCGAGGTGATCGAGGCCGTCCAGGCCGCGGTCGCCCGCGGCACCTCCTTCGGCACGCCCGGCGAGGGCGAGGTCGCGCTCGCCGAGGAGATCGTCGCCCGTATCGAGCCCGTCGAGCAGGTGCGCCTGGTGTCCTCCGGCACCGAGGCGACCATGTCGGCGATCCGGCTGGCCCGCGGCTTCACCGGTCGCGCCAAGGTCGTCAAGTTCGCCGGCTGCTACCACGGTCACGTCGACGCGCTGCTGGCCGCCGCCGGTTCCGGCCTGGCCACCTTCGCCCTGCCCGACACCCCCGGTGTGACGGGCGCGCAGGCCGGGGACACGATCGTGCTCCCCTACAACGACCTCGACGCGGTGCGGGCGGCCTTCGCCGCGCACCCCGGTGAGATCGCCTGTGTGATCACCGAGGCCGCCCCCGGCAACATGGGCGTGGTCACCCCCCTGGAGGGCTTCAACCAGGGTCTCGCCGACGTCTGCCGCGAGAACGGCGCCCTGTACATCTCCGACGAGGTGATGACCGGATTCCGCACCTCGCGGGCCGGCTGGTACGGGGTCGACGGCGTCAAGCCCGACCTGATGACCTTCGGCAAGGTCATGGGCGGCGGCTTCCCGGCGGCGGCGTTCGGCGGCCGCGCCGACGTCATGGGCCACCTGGCCCCGGCCGGTCCGGTCTACCAGGCGGGCACGCTCTCCGGTAACCCGGTCGCCACCGCCGCCGGCCTCGCGCAGCTGCGGCTGCTGGACGACGCGGCGTACGCGAAGGTCGACGCGGTGTCGAAGGAGATCCAGGGCCTGGTGACGGGCGCGCTGGCCAAGGAGGGCGTGGCGCACCGGCTGCAGACGGCCTCCAACATGTTCTCCGTCTTCTTCACCCCGGACGAGGTCCGCGACTACGACGACGCGAAGAAGCAGGAGGGCTTCCGCTTCAACGCGTTCTTCCACTCGATGCTGTCGCAGGGCGTCTACCTGCCGCCGTCGGCGTTCGAGTCCTGGTTCGTGTCCACCGCCCACGACGAGCGCGCGATCGAGCGCGTCGCGGCCGCGCTGCCCGCCGCCGCCCGAGCCGCCGCGGAGGCGACCGCATGAGCGACATCACCGTCGTCCACGTGATGCGGCACGGCGAGGTCCACAACCCCGACGGGGTCCTGTACGGGCGCCGGGCCGGCTACCACCTGTCCGAGCTGGGCCGGCAGATGGCCGACCGGGTCGCCGAGCACCTCCAGGACCGGGACGTCACCTACGTGGTGGCCTCCCCGCTGGAGCGCGCGCAGGAGACGGCCGCGCCGGTCGCGAAGACGCACGGCCTGGAGCTGGCCACCGACGGGCGGCTGATCGAGGCGGGCAACGTCTTCGAGGGCAAGACCTTCGGCGTCGGTGACGGGGCGCTGCGCAAGCCCGGGAACTGGAAGCACCTGACGAACCCGTTCAAGCCCTCGTGGGGCGAGCCGTACGTCGAGCAGGTCGTGCGGATGATGAGCGCGATCGAGGCGGCGCGGGACGCGGCGCGCGGGCACGAGGCGGTGGCGGTCAGCCACCAGCTGCCGATCTGGATCGTGCGGAGCTTCGCGGAGAAGCGGCGGCTGTGGCACGACCCGCGGCGCCGGCAGTGCACGCTGGCCTCGCTGACGTCGTTCACCTACCAGGACGACAAGCTGGTGTCGGTGGGCTACAGCGAGCCGGCGCGTGACCTGGTCCCGGCGCACCTCCTGGCGGGCGCCAAGCCGGTCAAGGGCAAGTCGAAGGCCTTCGGGGCGTAGTGGCTGGTCGGGGGTCCGGGGCGGTGTCCCGGGCCCTGGCGCCCCGCAGGGCGGCGGGGGGTGCCGAAGATCGGCAAATCGCTCATGCGAAACTTTTCACATGAGCCTTAGCCGCGCCACCCGCCGCAGCCGCTCGACCAGCGGCCGCGCCATCCTGCTGACCGCAGTGACCCTCGCGAGCGCCCTGACCCTGACGGCGTGCGGCGACAGCGGCGGCAAGTCGGGCGGGTCCGCCGGCGGCAACTACGTGACGGGTCCCAGCGGTATCTCCACCGTCGCCAAGGGCGGGCGGACCGACGCCCCCAAGCTCGACGGCGCGACCGTCGACGGCAAGACGCTGGACACCACCGCCCTCAAGGGCAAGGTCGTCGTCCTCAACGTGTGGGGCTCCTGGTGCCCGCCCTGCCGGGCCGAGGCCCCCTACTTCGCGAAGGTGTCCAAGGAGCTGGGCGACGCCGGCAAGGACGTCGCGTTCGTCGGGATCAACACCCGCGACAACAGCACGGAGAACGCCGCCGCCTTCGAGCAGAACTTCGGGATCACCTACCCGAGCCTGTACGACCCGGACGGAAAGCTGATCCTGCGCTTCCCCAAGGGCACCCTGAACCCCTCGGCGATCCCCTCCACCGTCGTCCTCGACAAGGAGGGCAAGATCGCGGCCCGTACGCTGGCCGCGGTCAACGAGGAGCAGCTGCGCTCGATGATCGACCCGCTCCTCGCGGAGCAGTGACCTCGTGGTCGAGCACCTCCTCGCCGCCGAGGCGACCGGCGTGAACACCACCGTGCTGACGGGCGGGCTGCTGGTCGCGCTGCCGATCGCCCTGTTCGCCGGGCTGATCTCCTTCTTCTCCCCCTGCGTCCTGCCGCTGGTCCCCGGCTACCTGTCGTACGTGACCGGCGTCAGCGGCGCCGACCTCGCGGAGGCGCGCCGGGGCCGGATGGTGGCGGGCGCGGGTCTGTTCGTCCTCGGGTTCACCGCGGTCTTCGTCTCCACCGGCGCGCTCTTCGGCCAGTTCGGCCAGGTCTTCCAGGGCGAGAACAAGGAGATCATCACCCGGGTCATGGGCGGCCTGGTGATCCTGCTTGGCCTCTTCTTCATGGGCTGGATCCCGGGCCTGACGATGCGCGAGTTCCGCTTCCACAAGAAGCCGACGGCGGGTCTGCTCGGGGCTCCCGTGCTCGGCGTCCTCTTCGGCATCGGCTGGACCCCCTGCATGGGGCCGACCCTCGCGGCCGTCGGGACCCTCTCCATCAACGAGGCCACCGCCGGCCGGGGCGCCCTGCTGACCGCCGTGTACTGCCTCGGCCTCGGGGTGCCGTTCATCCTCGCGGCCGTCGCCTTCCGCAAGGCGCTGGGCGCGTTCGGATGGGTGAAGAAGCACTACGCGTGGGTGATGCGCATCGGTGGCGGCATGCTGATCGTGACCGGTCTGCTGCTCGTCACAGGAATGTGGTTCAGCATCGTCAATGAGATGCAGAGCTGGACCAACCGGTTCACGGTGGGGATCTGAGGGACTACAGGCACATGAGTACGACCGACAAGGCGCCCGCCGAGGCGCCGAACGAGGACGAGGCCGCCCGCGCGCAGCTGTCCACGGCCCCCGTCGAGGAGAGCTCGGCCGCCCCCGTCGGCATCGGGGTGATCGGCTGGGCCCGCTGGTTCTGGCGCCAGCTCACCTCCATGCGGGTGGCGCTGATCCTGCTGTTCCTGCTCTCCCTCGGCTCCATCCCCGGCTCCCTCATCCCGCAGACCCAGGTCGACGCGATGAAGGTCGCGGAGTGGAAGAAGACCCATGAGTTCTGGGTGCCGCTCGCCGAGAAGCTCCAGCTCTTCGACGTGTACAGCTCGGTGTGGTTCTCCGCGATCTACATCCTGCTGTTCGTCTCGCTGATCGGCTGCATCGTCCCGCGCACCTGGCAGTTCGTCGGCCAGCTCACCGGCCGCCCGCCGGGGGCGCCGCGCCGCCTGGACCGGCTGCCGGCCTACACGACCTGGCGCACGGACAAGGCCCCGGAGGAGGTCCTCGCCTCCGCGAAGGGCCTGCTGGGCGGGCGCCGCTTCCGCACCGAGGCCGCCGGCAGCGCCGTCGCCGCCGAGAAGGGCTACCTGCGCGAGGCCGGGAACCTGGCCTTCCACATCGCCCTGATCGTGATGCTCGTGGCCTTCGCCTGCGGGCAGCTGTTCAAGTCCGAGGGCGGCAAGCTCGTCCTGCGCGGCAAGGGCTTCTCGAACACGCTCACCCAGTACGACGACTTCAAGTCCGGCAGCCTCTTCTCCGCCGACGACCTGGTGCCGTTCTCGTTCACCCTGGACAAGTTCGACGCCAGCTACGAGAAGGCCGGCCCGCAGAAGGGCACCGCCCGCGACTTCAAGGCGTACGTCACCTACAGCGAGGGCGCCGAGGGCTCGCCGAAGAAGGCCGAGATCGAGGTCAACAAGCCGCTGGAGATCGACGGCTCGAAGATCTACCTGCTGGGCCACGGCTACGCCCCGGTCATCTCGGTGACCGACCCGACCGGCAAGGTCGTCTACCGGGACGCCGTCCCGATGCTGCCCTTCGACGCCAACCTCAGCTCCTCGGGCGCCGTGAAGGTCCCGGACGGCTACCGCAACAAGAACGGCGACAAGGAGCAGCTGGGCTTCAACGCCATGTTCGTGCCGACGTTCGCGGGCGCGGGCAAGGGCACGATGCTCTCCCAGTTCCCGGACCTGAACTTCCCGGTCCTCGCCCTCAGCGCCTACCACGGCAGCCTCGGCGTGGACTCGGGTCTGCCGCAGAACGTGTACCAGCTGAACACCTCCAAGATGCAGGAGTTCAAGGACCCCGAGGGGCAGCTGTTCAAGCAGCGGCTGCTGCCCGGGGAGACGATGACCCTCCCGGACGGCGCCGGCACGGTGAAGTTCGAGGGCATCGAGCGCTGGGCCACCTTCTCCGTCACCCACCAGCCCGCCTCCGGGCTGGCCCTCGGGGGCGCGGTGATCGCCATCGGCGGTCTGGCCGCCTCCCTGTTCATCCAGCGCCGCCGGGTCTGGGTCCGCGCGGTGCGCGGAGAGGACGGCGTGACCGTCGTCGAGATGGCGGGCCTGGGCCGCAGTGAGTCCGCGAAGCTCCCCGAGGAGCTCTCGGCGCTCTCCGCCGCCCTCTACGAGACGGCGCCGAGCCCGGCACAGACCGGGCCGGCGGAAGCCGACACCACAACAGAAGAAGAAGGGGAGCGCGCATGACGCTGCTCGCGGCGGCGACGAACGAGAGCCTCGCCGATCTCAGCAACAAGCTGGTCTACGCGTCGATGGCGGTCTACATGCTCGCCTTCTTCGCGCACATCACCGAATGGGTCTTCGGCGGCCGCAGCAAGGTCGGCCGTACGGCCGCCGCGCTGACCCCGGCCGCCGCGGCCGCCTCGGGGCCCGCCGTCCAGGTGCGGACCCAGGGCGGCGGCACGGCCGTCCTCGACAAGCCGAAGGTGGTCACCCGCTCGGCGTCCGGCGTCCGTGACGTCCCGGACGGCCCCGGCGCGGCCGGCGGCACCGAGAAGGGCGACCTGTACGGGCGGATCGCGGTCTCGCTGACCGTCCTCGGCTTCCTCATCGAGGCCTCCGGCGTGGTCTCCCGCGCCCTGTCGGTGGAGCGTGCCCCCTGGGGCAACATGTACGAGTTCAACCTGACGTTCTCCACGGTCGCCGTCGGCGCCTACCTGGCGCTGCTGGCGCTGAAGAAGAACGTCCGCTGGCTCGGCCTGATCCTGGTGACCTCCGTCCTGCTGGACCTGGGCATCGCCACCACCTGGCTGTACACCGCCAGTGACCAGCTGGTCCCGGCCCTGCACTCGTACTGGCTGTGGATCCACGTCTCCACCGCCATCTTCTGCGGCGCGGTCTTCTACATCGGCGCGGCCGGCGCGGTCCTCTACCTCTTCCGCGACAGTTACGAGAGCCACCTGGAGGCCGGGAAGACCCCGGGCCGCTTCCGCACCTCGGTGCTGGAGCGGATGCCGTCGGCGGCCACCCTCGACAAGTTCTCGTACCGGATCAACGCGGCCGTCTTCCCGCTGTGGACGTTCACCATCGTCGCGGGCGCGATCTGGGCCGGCGACGCCTGGGGCCGCTACTGGGGCTGGGACCCCAAGGAGGTCTGGTCGTTCGTGACGTGGGTGGCGTACGCCTGCTACCTGCACGCGCGCGCCACCGCCGGCTGGAAGGGCCGCAAGGCCGCCTACCTGGCGCTCTTCGCCTTCGCCTGCTGGATCTGGAACTACTACGGCGTGAACATCCTGCTCAGCGGCAAGCACTCCTACGCGGGCGTCTGACGCCGGACGGTGCGACGCTGGTGGTATGTCTGCCGTGAGCCATGCCACCAGCGAGCCGCGCGGCCCCGGCCGCTGGCTGCTCCGCTTCGAGCTGCACGTCCCCTACGCCTACGAGGCCCTGTGGCCGGTCCTGACCACGGGTGACGGGCTGTGGACCTGGCTGGCGGAGGCCCGCGTCCTCGAACGCCGCCTCGGCGGGGCCGTCACCCTGCACTGGCCCGACTCGGGCGCCACCGAGTCCGGGGAGATCACGGCCTGGGACACCGAGCGGGTCGTGGAGTACACCCTCTCCGGGCAGGGCCGGATCCGCTTCCACCTGGAGCCCGTCGGCACCGACTCGACGGTGATCCGCTTCCTGGACGAGCGCGGCGGCGACGACGCCGAGCGGCTCGACGCCCTGGCCGGCTGGCACGACCACTTCGAACTGCTGGAGGCCGCCCTCTCCGGGCACCCGGCGCACTGGCCCTCCTGGACCGGCACCCGCCGCGCGGAGCTGCGGGCCGCGTACGCGGCCTAGCCCTGGCCGTCCTCGTCCTTAGTCCTTAGTCCTTAGTCCTTGTCCTTGTCCTTCTTCTTGTCCCCGTCCTCGTCCTCGTCCTTGCGCAGCGAGCGCAGGAACTCCGGATTGTCGTCGGGCGCCACCCACTGCGTACGGCGCGCCCGGCCGCCCCCGCCGAATCCGCCGCCCGCGCCGCCGGCGGCCGTCCGCTTCTTGCCCGCGAGGAGCCACACCGCCGGGCCGACGATCGAGAACAGCAGGATGATCAGCACCCACACCCCCTTCGGGAGGCTCTTGACCTCCTCCTCCGGGGTGTTCAGGCAGTCGATGAAGGCGTAGATGGTCAGCGCGAGGATCAGCAGGAACGGCAGATAGCGCAGCACGGTGTGGGACCGACTCCCGGGCAGTGGCGGCGGGCCCGCACGGGGCCCCGGTGACGCTCCCAGGGTATTCGGTGACGGATACTGGGGCCCATGGCTTACGACGATCTCCGCTCGCTGCTCCGGGCCCTGGAGCGGGAGGGCGACCTCAAGCGCATCAAGGCCGAAGTCGACCCGTACCTCGAGGTCGGGGAGATCGTCGACAGAGTGAACAAGGCGGGCGGCCCCGCGCTGCTCTTCGAGAACGTCCGCGGCTCGGCGATGCCGCTGGCCATGAACGTCTTCGGCACCGACCGCCGCCTCCTGAAGGCCCTCGGCCTCAAGTCGTACGGCGAGATCAGCGAGAAGATCGGCGGCCTCCTCAAGCCCGAGCTGCCGCAGGGCTTCATCGGCGTCCGCGAGGCCTTCGGCAAGCTCGGCTCGATGGTGCACGTGCCGCCGAAGAAGGTGAAGGGCGAGTCAGCGCCCGTCCAGGAGGTCGTCCTCACCGGCGACGACGTGGACCTGGACCTGCTGCCGGCCCTGTTCACCTGGCCGAAGGACGGCGGCGACTTCTTCAACCTGGGCCTGACCCACACCAAGCACCCCGAGACGGGCGTGCGCAACCTCGGGCTCTACCGCCTCCAGCGGCACGACAAGCGCACCATCGGCATGCACTGGCAGATCCACAAGGACAGCCGCAACCACTACGCCGTGGCCGCGGCGCGCGGTGAGCGGCTGCCGGTCGCGATCGCCTTCGGCTGCCCGCCGGCCGTCACCTACGCCTCGACGGCGCCGCTGCCCGGGGACATCGACGAGTACCTGTTCGCCGGGTTCGTCGCGGGCAAGCGGATCGAGATGGTCGACTGCAAGACGGTCCCGCTCCAGGTCCCGGCCAACGCGGAGGTCGTGATCGAGGGCTGGCTGGAGCCCGGCGAGATGCTGCCCGAGGGCCCCTTCGGCGACCACACCGGCTTCTACACCCCGCAGGAGCCGTTCCCCGCGCTGAAGATCGACTGCGTGACGATGCGCAAGCGCCCGCTGCTCCAGTCGATCGTCGTCGGCCGGCCGCCGACGGAGGACGGCCCGCTGGGCCGCGCGACGGAACGCTTCTTCCTGCCGCTGCTGAAGATCATCGTCCCGGACATCGTGGACTACCACCTGCCCGAGTCCGGCGGCTTCCACAACTGCGCGATCGTCTCGATCGACAAGAAGTACCCCAAGCACGCCCAGAAGGTGATGCACGCCATCTGGGGCGCGCACATGATGTCGCTGACCAAGCTGATCATCGTGGTGGACAAGGACTGCGACGTCCACGACCTGCACGAGGTGTCCTGGCGGGCCCTCGGCAACACCGACTACTCCCGCGACCTCACGGTGGTCGAGGGACCGGTGGACCACCTGGACCACGCCTCGTACCAGCAGTTCTGGGGCGGCAAGGCGGGCATCGACGCGACCAAGAAGCTGCCGGAGGAGGGCTACACCCGCGACGGCGGCTGGCCCGACATGGTCGAGTCCGACCCGGCGACGGCGGCCCTGGTGGACCGCCGCTGGAAGGAGTACGGCCTGTGAGCACGGCGATGGGCGGCCCCGCCCTCTTCATCGGCACCGACACCACCTACGTGGCGCTGGTGCGCCCGCGCCTGGACCCGGCCGACCCGGAGGTCCGGGAGGCCGCGGAGCAGGCGGGCGTGAGCCCGGAGGAGTTCGCGGGCCCCGGCACGGTCTGGGCGCTGATGTGGGAGCAGGACGGGGTGGACGGCGGCGGCTTCGAGCTGGCGGGTCTGCGCGACGCCGAGGCCGAGGACTTCGCCGACCGGCTGCTGGCGGAGCTGTCCTTCGAGAGCGGCCCGTTCACCGTCGGGGCGGGCGAGGTGCTGGACCTGCGGGCCCACCCGGCCGGTGAGGGCTGCCGGTTCACGGCCGTCGTCACCCCGCCGGAGGGCGAGGAGCTGGCCCCGGTCACCCTGGAGATCCCGGCGGTGGACGCCGACGCGCTCCGCGCCGACCTCGAAGACTTCCGCAGGAGCCTGGCATGAGCACCGCCGACGGCCTCATCGGCCCCGGACCCGCGCCGCAGGCACCCGGCAAGGTCAAGGCCTTTCTGCGGCTGGTGATGATCGAGCACTCGGTCTTCGCGCTGCCGTTCGCGTACATCGCCGCGCTCACCGCCATGTTCCGGCTGGACGGGCGGATGCACTGGCGGGAGCTGCTGCTGGTCACCGTGTGCATGGTGGGGCTGCGGACCTTCGCTATGGCCGCGAACCGGATCATCGACCGCGAGCTCGACGCCCGCAACCCGCGCACGGCCGGCCGCGAGCTGGTCACCGGCGCGGTGTCGGTGCGGTCGGCGTGGACGGGCGCGGGGATGGCGCTCGTCGTCTTCCTCGGCGCGGCCGCCCTCCTGAACCCGCTGTGCCTGGCGCTGGCGCCGGTCGCGGTGATCCCGATGGTGGTCTACCCGTACGGCAAGCGGTTCACGAACTTCCCGCAGGCCATCCTGGGCCTGGCCCAGGCGATGGGCCCGGTGGGCGCCTGGCTGGCGGTCACGGGGGAGTGGTCCTGGGAGGCCGTCGTCCTCGGTCTGGCGATCGGCTTCTGGATCGGCGGCTTCGACCTGATCTACGCCTGCCAGGACGTGGAGTCGGACCGTGCGGAGGGCGTGAAGTCGGTCCCGGCCCGCTTCGGGATCCCGGGGGCCCTGTGGGGCGCCCGCGCCTGCCACGTCCTCACCACGGCCCTGCTGGCGGCCTACGCGGTCCTGACGGACGGCGGAGCCTTCCTCTGGCTGGGCCTGCTGGTCGTCGCGTCGGCGTTCCTGTACGAGCACACGATCGTGAAGCCGCACGACCTGTCCCGGCTGAACCGGGCGTTCTTCACGGTGAACGGCTTCATCGGGATCGCACTCTTCGTGTGCGCCCTGGCGGACCTGCTGATCCGGGGCCTGGAGCTCTAGGCGGCGCGGGCCGGGCGGCGGTGGCAGAGGGCCGTCGCCACGCCTGCGGCGAGGCCGATGAGGTGGGCGTACCAGGCGACGCCGGAGTCGGTCGGCAGGATGCCGAGGAACATCGACCCGCCCCACCAGGCGGCGACCACGAGCCCCACCGCCACGTTCAGCGGCTTGCGTTCGACGAAGCCCCGGACGACCACGTAGCCGAAGAGGCCGTAGACCAGACCGGAGGCGCCCGCCCCGAGGGTGTTCGGCGGGGCGACGAGCCAGGAGCCGATCCCGTCCGCCAGCATGATCAGGGCGCTGACCGCGAGGAACCGGCGGATGCCGCCGAGGGCGGCGATGAAGCCGAAGACCAGCAGCGGGACGCTGTTGGACGCCACGTGGTCGAAGCCGAAGTGCAGGAACGGGCACGCGACGATTCCGATCAGATGGCCGGTGTCGCGCGGCCTGAGCCCGTACTGGTCGAGCGCGTGCCCCGTCGCGTAGTCGACCGCCTCCAGGGCCCACAGCAGTGCCACCCAGCCCAGCATCAGCTTGGCGGCGGCGAGCGCGCGCTCCCCGCGGCTCCATTCCGGGACGGTCGTGCCCGTCGTGTTCGTACTCATGTGCCATGTCCCCCGGGGCGTGTCGTGCGTCCGGCACACCTTAACGAGTGGCTCGCAGGTGTGGCCGGATAGTCTCGGAGGTATGACTGAGCGCAAGCGCACCCCCTGGGTGGTGGGGGTTTCCGGGGCGTCCGGGACGCCGTACGCGGCTTCGGTGATCCGAGGGCTGCTGGCGGCGGGGGAGCCGGTGGACCTGGTGGTCAGCCGGGCCTCGCGGCTCACTCTGCTGGACGAGACCGGGATCGCCTTCCGGGACGCGCACTGGCGGGACGACCTGGCCGAGTGGCTGGCGCGCGGCGCCGACGGCAAGCCGGGGACCTTCGCGGCCGGGGACCTGTCGGACGTGCGGTACTGGGGGGCCGGGGACCTGGCCGCCGGGCCGAGTTCGGGTTCGTACCCGGTGAAGGGGATGCTGATCGTGCCCGCGTCCACGGCCTGTGTGGCCGGCGTGGCGCTCGGGCTGTCGAAGGACCTGCTCCAGCGCGTCGCGAGCGTGACGCTCAAGGAGCGGCGCAGGCTGGTGGTCGCGGTGCGGGAGACCCCGCTGAACGGACAGACGCTGAAGCATCTGGTGGCGCTGGACGAGGCGGGCGCGATCGTGCTGCCCGCCTCTCCGGCGTTCTACGCGGGTGCGACGCACATCCAGGACCTCGTGGACTTCGTCGCGGGGCGGGTGCTCGACGCGGCAGGGGTGCCGCACGGGCTGTACCGCCGGTGGGAGGGGGAGCTTGGCAGCGCCCGCCCCCGTGCTTAGCGCTTCTTGGCGCGGAGCGGCCTGCGGGTCTTGTCGTTCCGGTAGGCGGCTGCGGGCTGGTCGGTGCGGGATCGGTTGGCCAGCTCCTGGAGCTGTCGCATGTGCGCGTAGGCCATCTCGATCGTGTACACGGTGAACCACTCCTGAAGATCGTCATTGATCTGTTGAAAGATTCACAGGGTGTTGACCCTGTGCGCCTTTGATTCTATACCTAAACTTGCAGGATCGCCGAATAATGGAAGGCTCCACGTAATGGACACGGTGGACAGGCAGCTCATCCAGGCACTCCGGGAGAACGGTCGTGCCTCGTACGCGGAGCTGGGCCGTCTCGTGGGCCTCTCCGGCCCCAGCGTCACCGACCGCATCAACCGTCTCGAAACGGCCGGCGTCATCACCGGCTACCGCGCGACCGTGGCCGCCGCCGAGCTCGGCCTCGGCGTCACCGCGCTGATCGGCATCTCCCTCTCCGACGCCGCCGACCACGAGGACGTGGCCCGCCGGCTGCGCGACCTCGCGGAGATCGAGGACTGCTGGTTCATCGCCGGCGACGACTCCTTCATGCTCAAGGTCCGCGCCAGCGACGTCGACGGCCTGGAGAAGATCATCCGGAAGCTCTCCGGCACCAAGGGCGTCTCGCGCACCCGCACCACGATCGTGCTCTCCACCAAGTGGGAGAACCGGGTCGGCGAGCTGCCCGAGGACGCCTGAGAGTACGGTGGGTGGCGGTTGCACGCAGGCAGGGACAGGCAGAGACAGGGAGACACCGGCATGGACGCTGGGCTCAAGCGCGAGCTGGAGGAGAAGGTCCGCTCCGGCGAGCGGCTGACGCGTGAGGACGGCATCGCCCTCTACGAGTCGGACGACCTGGCGTGGCTGGGCGGGCTCGCCCACGAGGTGCGCACCCGCAAGAACGGTGACGTCGTCCACTTCAACGTCAACCGCCACCTCAACATGACGAACGTGTGCACCGCCTCCTGCGCGTACTGCTCGTTCCAGCGCAAGCCGGGCGAGAAGGACGCGTACACGATGCGCATCGAGGAGGCCGTCCGCCTGGCCAAGGCCATGGAGAACGAGAACCTCACCGAGCTGCACATCGTCAACGGCCTGCACCCCTCCCTGCCCTGGCGCTACTACCCGCGCTCGCTGTCGGCCCTCAAGGAGGCGCTGCCGAGCGTCTCGCTGAAGGCGTTCACGGCGACGGAGATCCACCACTTCGAGACCATCTCGGGCCTGTCGGCCTCCGAGATCCTCGACGAGCTGATCGACGCCGGACTGGAGTCCCTGACCGGCGGCGGCGCGGAGATCTTCGACTGGGAGGTCCGCCAGCACATCGTCGACCACCGCACCCACTGGGAGGACTGGTCGCGCATCCACCGCCTGGCGCACGAGAAGGGGCTCAAGACCCCGAGCACCATGCTCTACGGGCACATCGAGGAGCCGCGCCACCGCGTGGACCACGTGCTGCGGCTGCGCGAGCTCCAGGACGAGACCGGCGGCTTCCAGGTCTTCATCCCGCTGCGCTACCAGCACGACTTCGTGGACATGAAGGACGGCAAGGTCCGCAACAAGCTCCAGGCGCGCACGACGATGGCGACCGGCGCCGAGGCGCTGAAGACCTTCGCGGTCTCCCGCCTCCTCTTCGACAACGTGCCGCACGTCAAGGTCTTCTGGGTGATGCACGGCGTGCAGACCGCCCAGCTCGCGCTCCAGCACGGCGCGGACGACATGGACGGCTCGGTGGTCGAGTACAAGATCACGCACGACGCGGACAACTACGGCACCCCGAACAAGCTGACCCGCGACGACCTCCTCGAACTGATCCGCGAGGCGGGCTTCCGCCCCGTCGAGCGCAACACGCGCTACGAGATCATCCGCGAGTACCCCGGCCCGGACGCGTCGCTGCGCGAGACCCCGCAGGCGATGCGCGTCTGACGCCGCCCCGCACGGCCCCGAGAGGCCCCGGTCCACGGCGGACCGGGGCCTCTCGCGTGCCGGAAGCCGCCCGAAACCCGTTGCCCGGCAGCTGGGTAATGGATAGCTTTCCTCTGTGACCCTTACTTTTACCTTCGATCCCGTCGTCGACCCCGCCCTCCGCGACGGCATCGCGGAGATGTGGACCGAGGTCTCCAACGCCGGCGGCGCGGTCGGCTTCGTCCCGCCCGTCACTCTCGACGACATCCGGCCCGCCCTCGTCAAGCACCTCGTCGCGATGGCCGAGGGCCGCCACCGGCTGCTGGTCGGGCGCGACGCGGACGGGAACGTGGCCGCCGCGGCCTTCCTCGCCCTCAACCCGCACCGCCTCATGAAGCACTGGGTGTACGCGTACACGGTCATGGTCGGCCCCGCCCTCCAGGGCCGCGGCGCCGGCCGCGCCCTGATGGCCGCCCTCGCCGACGCCGCCCGCACGCTGGAGGGCGTCGAGGCCGTCGTCCTGGAGTGCCGGGGCGGCATGGGGCTGGAGCACTTCTACGCGGCCTGCGGCTACAAGGAGGTCGGCCGCATCCCCGGCGCCATCCGCGTGGCCCCCGGCGACGACCGCGACGGCATCACGATGCTGCTGCCCCTGCACTGAGGCCCCCCGACGCCCGTGCGCGCAGGCCCGGCGTGCTTCACTGGACCGGTACCTCCCGACGTGTCCGACGTTTCCGATGAGAAAGAAGGGGTCATCGTGTCCCTCAAGCCGAGTGCGGCGATCCGCTACACCGCGATGCGCCTGGTCATCTTCGTCGGATGCCTGGTCCTCGTCGCCCTCCTGGTCCACTTCGGCGTCGTGCCCAAGGGTCTGGGTGCCGCCAACCCCGCCTGGGTCGTGCTCCTCGCGCTCGTGCTCTCCGCGCCGCTCTCCTTCGTGCTGCTGCGCAAGCAGCGCGACGCGATGTCCGAGCAGATCTCCGGACGCGTCGCGGATGCGAAGCAGAAGCTCGCCGCGAACCGCAGCCAGGAGGACGAGGCGGACGACGCCGCCCGCGCCTGACGCCCCCGGACGCGCCTGACGCGTCCGGCCCCACGCGCACGCCCCTTCCGCGAGCCCCAGCGACGGGAACACCCCCCCGCCACGCTGGGGCTTCGGCGTTCCCGGGGTTGCCCGGGACCCGCGGATCCACCCCTTCGCGATCATTGCTCAAAGCATCTCTTTGGGTTTCTCAAAGCGGAAGTGTTAGCGTGTTCAACATGTTGACCTCCGCAGCGCACTCGATGACCCCGGGCCTCCCGCTCGTGGCGCGCCTGCACGTCGACCTCTGCCGCCGCGTGTCAGCGGCCTGTTGCCGCTGTCGCTGAGCGCCCGCAGCAGCGGTCGCCGGCCGGCCCGGCCCCTTTCCGGCTGCCGCCGTACCGCATCCCCCGCAGAAACCTTCCGCCGTACGTCCGTGCGTCCCCCGGAGATTGCCGTGTCCGCGTCCTCCCAGGCCCAGGCTCCCGCCAAGGCCTCGTTCAAGTTCCCCTTCTGGGCCCAGATAGTCGCCGGCCTCGCGCTCGGCGTCCTCTTCGGCTGGATCGCCCGCAGCCAGGACGTCAGCTGGCTGAAGACCACCCTCGAACAGGTCGGTGACATCTTCATCCAGCTGCTGAAGCTGGCCGTCGCCCCGCTCGTGTTCTTCGCGATCCTGGTGTCCATCACCAACCTGCGGAAGGTGAACAACGCCGCCCGCCTCGCCACCCGCACGCTGCTCTGGTTCATGATCACCTCGCTGATCGCGGTGGGCATCGGCCTCGCGATCGGCCTGCTGACCGACCCGGGCGCAGGCACCGGCCTCACCCCGGCCGACGGCAAGGAGCCCAAGCGGCACGGCTCCTGGATCGACTTCCTGACCGGCATCGTGCCGAAGGACATCATCACCCCGTTCACCGAGCTGAACGTCCTGCAGATCGTCTTCCTCGCCGCCGTCGCCGGCATCGCCGCCCTCCAGCTCGGCGCCAAGGCCCAGCCCGTCCTCACCATCGCCGAGTCGGTCCTGGAGCTCCTCCAGAAGGCCCTGTGGTGGGTCATCCGCCTCGCCCCGATCGGCACCGTCGGCCTCATCGGCACCGCCATCGCCAGCTACGGCTGGGACCTGATCGGCAAGTACGCCACCTTCACCGCCGACATCTACATCGGCTGCGCCCTGGTCATGTTCGGCGTCTACCCGCTGCTCCTCGCCACGGTCGCCAAGGTCAACCCGGTCCAGTTCTTCAAGGGCGCCTGGCCCGCCATCCAGCTGGCCTTCGTCTCCCGCTCCTCGGTCGGCACCATGCCGGTCACCCAGAAGGTCACCGAGCGCCTCGGCGTCCCGAAGGAGTACGCCTCCTTCGCCGTCCCGTTCGGCGCCACCACCAAGATGGACGGCTGCGCCGCGATCTACCCGGCCCTCGCCGCGATCTTCATCGCCAACATCTTCGACGTGCAGCTGGGCATCAAGGAGTACCTGCTCATCGCGTTCGTCTCGGTGGTCGGCTCCGCCGCCACGGCCGGCCTGACCGGCGCGACGGTCATGCTCACCCTGACCCTCTCCACCCTGGGCCTGCCGCTGGCCGGCGTCGGCCTGCTGATGGCGATCGACCCGATCCTGGACATGATGCGCACGGCCACCAATGTGGCGGGCCAGGCCGTCGTCCCGGTCCTCGTCTCCGCCCGTGAGGGGATCCTCGACAAGGAGGCCTACGCCGCCGCCTCGTCCTCCCCGCTGGACGAGGCCCCCGCCGCCCAGCCGGCCCCGGTCGCCGTCGCCGCCTGACGCGGCGCCGCGCACCGCACCGCCTCACACCGCGGCCCCCGCCCCCGTCCGGGCGGGGGCCGCGGCGCGTTCCTCCGCGTGCCGGGTGGTGGGGGTTCGCGCATGATGAGGGCTGTGCACGACATCCCCGGGGGCGGGCCCGTCCTGTCGGTCGCGGTGCCCGTCTTCAACGAGGAGGAGGTGCTGCCCGTCCTGGCGGCGCGGCTCCGGCCGGTCCTGGACGGGTGCGGGGAGGCGTACGAGGTCCTCGCCGTCGACGACGGCTCCACCGACCGCACCCCCCTCCTGCTGGAGGAGCTGCGCACCGTCTGGCCGCAGCTGCGCGTGGTGACCCTGCGCCGCAACAGCGGCCACCAGGCCGCCCTCACCGCCGGCCTGCGCCGGGCCAGGGGCGCCTACGTGGTCAGCATCGACGCGGACCTCCAGGACCCGCCCGAGGCCATCCCCGAGATGCTCGCCCTGGCCCGGGCGGAGGGCCTGGACATCGTCTACGGCGTACGGAGCGACCGCTCCACCGACAGCGTCTTCAAACGCCGCACGGCCGGCGCCTACTACCGGCTGATGCGCCGCCTGGCCGGCGCCCACGTCCCCGCCCAGGCGGGTGACTTCCGGCTGCTGTCCCGCGCCGTCGTCGACGCCCTCAAGTCCCTCCCCGACCAGCAGCAGATCTACCGCCTGCTCATCCCGTGGCTCGGCTTCCCCAGCGGACAGGTCGCCTACCAGCGCGCCGAGCGGGCCGCGGGGACCTCCAAGTACCCCCTGCACAAGATGGTGCTGCTGGCCTTCGACAGCGTCACCGGCTTCTCCGCCCTCCCGCTGCGCCTCGCCACGGCGATCGGCGCCCTGAGCTCCCTGGTCTGCCTCGGCTTCCTCGTCTGGGCGGTCACCGTCTACGCCACCGGCAGCCCGCTGCCCGGCTGGAGCTCCCTGATCATCACCATGCTGTTCTTCGGCGCAGTCCAGCTCTTCTGCCTGGGCATGCTCGGCGAGTACGTGGCCCGGATCCACACGGCGGTCCAGGCCCGGCCGACCTACGTCGTCGCCCGCGACACGGCGGAGGAGGACCGGCGGTAGCGGCCCGGGTGGCCCTCACACCAGCACCCCGGAGAAGAACATCGCCCCCAGGAGGGCGTACTGGACCGCGCAGGCGGCCAGCAGCGGGACCTGCGCCCACGGGGACATGCGGGCGACGAGGACCAGCCCGACGAACATCTGGGCGTGGTTGCGGTACCAGGACATCTGCGCCCCGGCGACGAACGGCACCAGGAACACCGCCACCGTCGCCACCAGCGCGGCCCACTCCACGACGGAGAGCCGGCGGTGGCGCAGCAGCAGGACCGCCGCCGTCGCCGCCACCAGCACCACGAAGGCGGTGTTCAGCCAGAACTCCGGCCGGTGCGCGGCGAGGGAGTGCTCCACCAGCCAGGGCAGGCGTCCGCCGGGCGCCTTGGGGGTGTACCAGTCGCGGAAGGGGACGGCGTAGGCCCGGGCCATCTCCGCGAAGGGCTGGCGCAGGTCCCCCTGCCCGTAGCTGGACCGCTGGATGGTCTCGTACGCGTCCCAGTGCCCGGTCGCCTGCCACATCAGCCATTTGGCCCACAGCATCCCGCAGCCGGCGACCGCCGCCGACGCCAGCGCCTTCGCGCACCGGCGCGGCCGGGTGTCCCCGGGCCACGCGAAGAGGGCGGAGGCCAGCAGGACGACGACGGCGACGGCGCCGACCGGGTGGCAGGCGACCGCCGCGAACCCGCCCGCCGCGGCCGTCCGCCAGGACCCGCGCCCGAGCCCGGCGACGCAGACGAGCAGGGCCAGGGTGGCGAGGGAGAGCGGGAAGAGGGCGTGGAAGTAGATTCCGCCCGGGAACACGGCGGCGACGGCCAGGGTGAGGCCGGTGGCCCGGGTCAGGACGGCGCCGAGCAGCCACCACAGCACCGCGAACATGCCGAGCAGCGCGGCCTCGGTGACGAGGAGGGCGGACAGCTCGTAGGACGGCCCGGCGGCGGACACCGCCCGCACGGTCATGGGGTAGCCGGGGAACCAGGCCACGTTCCCGCAGGTGACGTCGGGGAAGTCCGGGTAGCGGTCCCGGCAGCGGAACATCTCGTAGCCGCCCCGGGCGATGGACAGGTAGTGCTCGGAGTCCCAGCGGCGGCGGGCGGCCGTGGACCAGTAGGCCACGCGGGAGCCGTCACCGGCGACGGAGGCGCGGGCCACCGCCCAGGTGACCAGGTTGGAGACCAGCCAGGCGACGGCCGCCGGCAGCGCGGCACGGAGCCGGCCGGGCCGGAGGGATCGGATCATCTCCCCGCCAGTCTGGGCACGCTCCCGGCCACCCCGCACCCGGAGCACCGCCGGACGGCTCAGCCGGGTCGTGGTGGTCGGGGTCGTGGTCGGGGTGGCGGGCATTCGGCGGGTCCCCCTACGGGCACCGGCCCGGTGGTCCGGCCGTGACGCGGAGGGCCGGGATGCGGAGGCGGGCGACGCCAACCAACCAAGGTTGGTGGGTGGGTAAAACCAACCGACCCACCCCCCTGACCCCCCGTTTCGGCTCCGCTCACTCACATGGGTGAACTGTGGCAACTCGGCTGGATTTGGGGGAGGTTGGCTGGCATATGCTCGCCGCGACAACCCCAGACATGAGACGGCCCCCGTCGGGACTGGCATCCCGGGCGAGGGCCTGACCAACTAGGAAGAGACCACCTTCCCAATGGCTCCTGCGCAGCCTAACGCGCCCACGCGCGCCTCGTCCCGTGTTCTGGCCGGGACCGTCCGTTCAGGTGTCATCCACGTCAACGTGGCGGACGACGGCCCCTCCGTCGAGGTGGGCGACCACCTCTCCCGGCACCCCGAACTGTCCCTGCTGGCGATCGGGCTCGCGGTGCACATCCGGTCCCTCCCCGACGGCAGCCCGGTCGGCATCAAGTCGCTGGCCGAGCGGTTCCCCGAGGGGGAGGTGCGGATCGCCGGCGGGCTGCGGGAGCTGGAGGCGGCCGGGTACCTGGAGCGCAGGCGGGTGCGGACCGGGGGCGGGCGCGTGGTCACCCGCACGGTGTTCTACAGCCGCCCGGCGGCGGTCCCGCCACCGGACGGTCCGCCCCCGCCCCCGCCGCCCCCACCGCCGGCGGACCGCGCACCCCTCCCCGAGCCGGTGCCGGTGCCGGTGCCCTCGCCCGTGGCGGAAGCGCCCGCGCCGGACCGCGAACCCGTCGCCGTGGGCGGCGTCGTGCGGCTGCCCGAGGCGCCCGGGCCGAGCGGACCCGTACGGCGGGAGGCGCTGGAGCTGCTCGCCCGGCTGCGCACGGACGATCCGCGGCTGCTGCTGAGCGAGCGGGACGTACGGCGGCTCGCGCCCGACCTGAGCACCTGGCTGGAGCGGGGCGCCGAGCCCGAGGCCGTCCGGCGGGTGCTCGCCGCCGGGCTCCCGGCCGACATGCGCAGCCCGGCCGCCGTGCTCGGCTACCGGCTGCGGGCCGGGCTCCCGCCGGAGCTGCCCCGCGAGGCGCCGCCGCCCCGGCCGGGGCGGTACCGGCCCGACCCCTTCCAGACCTGCGACGGCTGCGAACGCGCCTTCCGCGCCCCCGTGCCGGGCCGGTGCGACGACTGCCCGCCCGAGGGGATCGATACCGCCGCGTGAGGCCGCCGGCGGGGCGTCAGGCGTCGACCGGGTGCCAGGACGTACCGGCGGAGGTCCGGGTGACCCGGCCGAAGACCACGTCCGCGAAGTGGACGCCGAAGCCGAGGGTGTCCGGTTCGGAGAGTTCCGCCAGCAGGCGGTGGCGGTGGGTGGCCGTGGCGGGGAGGTCGTGGTCGAAGGCCGAGGACCAGGACGGGTGGGCGGTCTGGATCGGGGAGTGCATCGCGTCGCCGAAGGCGATCAGGCGGCGGCCGCCGCCCGTGATGACGTACTCGGTGTGGCCGACGGTGTGGCCCGGGGCGACGCGGACGCGGACGCCCGGGAAGACCTCCTCGTCGTGGGTGAGGGTGCGGACGTTCTTCGCGAGGGCCGCCGCCACCTCGTCCTCCAGGGTGTCGCGGCCCGCCCACTCCGGCTCGGAGATCAGGAACTCCGCGTGGTCCAGGAGGGGTTCGCGGGCCCAGCCGAGGTGGTCGGAGTGGAGGTGGGTGAAGGCCACCGCCTCGATGTCCTCGGGGCGCCGGCCCGCCGCGGCCAGGCTGGCGGGGAGGTCGCCGCCCCGGCCCGAGTGCAGGGGGCCCTCCGGGAGTGCGAAGGCGTGCGGGCCGAAGCCCGCGTCGATCAGGAGGGCGCGGCCGCCGTGTTCGACGAGGAGGGAGCCGACTCCGGCCGCCAGGCTGCCCGTCTCGTCCAGGTACTCCGGGTGCGCGGCCCAGGTCGCGTCGGTGCTGTCCGGGAGCACGGCCAGGGGGCGCAGGCGGGCGACGCCGTCCGGGAGGTAGGTCACCTTGGTCTCGCCCAGGTGGAGGGAGCGCAGGCCCGAGGGGCGGTTCAGGCGGGTGGCGTCCGGGTGGACGGGTGCGGTCAAGTCGGGCATGGCTGCTCCCTGTTGAGGTGCGGGTCGACGGAGACGGTGATCACCATAAGCATCAAGCTTGAATCATTCAAGCTGTAAATGTTTCGGCTTGATGGGGTTGTTAGGGTGGACGCCATGACGAAGTCCCCCGAACCGCAGTCCCAGGCCGTCGCCGAACGGCAGCTCTGCGGGCTGGTCGACGGGCTCGCCCAGCGGATCTCCGAGCACGTGCGGGCGCGGGCCGCGGCCCTCGGGCTGACCGCCGCCCAGGCGACCGCGCTGCGGGAGATGAGCGGGCCGATGACCATGCGGGAACTCGCCGAGCGGATGAACTGCGAGCCCTCCAACGCCACCTTCGTCGTGGACAGGCTGGAGGGGAACGGCCTCGTCGAGCGGCGGCCGCACCCCACCGACCGGCGTGCCAGGCACCTCGTGCTGACCGGCGAGGGCGCCGCGCTGCGGACGCGGCTGCTCGACCTGCTCCACGTCGACTCGCCCGTGGCCTGCCTCGCGCCCGACGAGCAGCGGGTGCTGCGCGAGCTGCTGGAGCGGGCCGTCACCGGCTCCTGAGGGCCGGGGGGCCGAGGCCTCAGAGCGTCTGGACGCGCAGGAAGGCGAGCGAGGCCAGCGCGAAGGGCGCCGCGTACCACCAGCGGCCCAGAGTTCGGTGGAAGAGGGGGACCGCGGTGAGCAGCAGCCCCGCGAAGCACAGCGCCACGCACATCTGCGCGGTGAAGCGGGCGTCGTCGCGGACCGGGTCGTAGGGGCCGCCCTCGGGGCGCAGGCCGAACGAGACGAAGCAGAGCCAGGCGGCCGGCAGGTAGAGGAAAACGGCCAGCGGAGCGCCCAGCACCCACCGCAGGCAGCCCCGGTCCGCCGGCAGGTCGACGCCCTCGCGGCGACGGGGACGGCTGTGCTGGATCGTCATGGCCACATCATCACTGCCGTGCGGGCCGTCAGGGGAAGCGCCACACCCGGACGGTGGCGTCCTCGCTGCCGCTGGCCAGGTGCGCCCCGTCCGGGCTGAACGCGACGGCGGAGACGGCGCCGGTATGCCCGTTGAGCCGGTCCATTCCGGTGCCGTCGGCCACGTTCCACAGCCGGACGGTCCGGCCGCCGCCGCTGGCAAGGGTCCGGCCGTCGGTGCTGAAGGCCACCGACCGGACCGCGCTGTTGCTGCCGGCGAGGACGGCGGCGGCCTTGGAGGCGTTGGCGCGCGTGCCGGCGTCCCACAGCCGGATGGTGGTGTCGCCGCTGCCGCTGGCGAGGGTCTTCCCGTCCGGGCTGAACGCCACCGACGCCACGTGCGCGGTATGGCCGGTGAACGTGGCGACGGAAGTGCGGGCGGCGACGTCCCAGAGGCGGACGGTGCCGTCCTCGCCCCCGCTGGCGAGCGTCCCGCCGTCGGGGCTGAACGCCACCGAGCGCACGGCGGCGGTATGGGCGCGCGGGAGGGCGACGCCCGTGCCGGCGGCCAGGCTCCAGAGGCGGACGTCGCGCCCGTCGGCGTCCGCGAGGAGCGTCCTGTCCGGGCTGAAGGCCATCGACGCCACCTCGGCGGCCGTACTCAGCCGGTCCTTGGCGCTGCGACGGCCCACGTCCGCCAGGGTGATCGAACGGTCCGGGCCGCCGCTCGCCAGGACCGTGCCGTCGGGGCTGAACGCCAGGCACGTCACGGCCCACGAGCCGGCGGGGAAGGGGGCGGCGGCGGAGCCCGCGGTCATGTCCCACATCCGGATCACCCGGTCGCCGCCGCCGCTCGCGAGGAACCTGCCGTCCGGGCTGAAGGCCACCGACTGGACGGCGTCGCCGTGCTTCGTGACGACCCCTCCCGAGCGGCCGTCGGCCGCACCGCCCCCGCCCCCGGTCAGCCGCCACACCGCGTACGTCCCGCCCCCCACCCCGGCCGCGGCCGCCAGGCCGCCGAGGAGCAGGTTGCGGCGCGTGGGCCCGGGCCGGCCGGTGAGCCGGGTGCGGCTCCCGGGCCCGCCGGGCCGCCGTCCCCCGAGGGCGCCGGTGCGCCCGGTCCGCGGCCGGGGCGGCGGCAGGGGCGCTCCCGGGTCCAGGAGGGCGCGCAGCCGGTCCGCGACGGCGGGGGCGTCCGGGCGGTCCCCGGGCTCCTTGGCCAGCAGCTCGTCCACCAGTTCCGCCAGCGGGGCCGGCACGTCCGCCCGTACGGCGTCCGTCGCGGGCGGGGTCTCGTCCAGGTGGCGGCGCATCAGCGCCCACGCGTTCTCGCCGGGCGGGAACGGCGGCTCGCCGGTCAGCAGCGCGTGCAGGGTGCCGCCGAGCGCGTACATGTCGCAGCTCGCCCCGACCTGTTCGCCGCGCCACTGCTCGGGCGCCATGTAGACGGGCGTGCCGAAGACCCGGCCGGTGGCGGTCAGGGCGGCGGTGGCGTCGGAGGTGCGGGCGATGCCGAAGTCGCAGATCTTCAGGCGGCCTTCGGTGAGCAGGAAGAGGTTGGCGGGCTTCAGGTCCCGGTGCACCACCCCCTGCGCGTGCGCCGCGGCGAGGGCCCGCGCCGCCTGGAGCCCGAGGTCCAGCACCTCCGGCAGCGGCAGCCCGGCGGGGTGCGCGCGGATGCGGCGGGACAGGTCCTCGCCCTCCAGCAGCTCCATCACGATGAACAGCCGCTTCCCGTGCCGCCCGGTGTCGTGGACGACGGTGAGGCCCGGATGCCGCAGCCGCGCCCCGATCTCGGCCTCCCGGCGGAACCGGCCCAGCAGTTCCTCGGAGGCGTCGAACTCCAGCAGCACCTTCACCGCGACGTCCCGCCCGAGCGTGCGGTCATGGGCCCGCCACACCTCGCCGGACCCGCCGTGCCCCAGCTCGGCGTCGAGCCGGTACCGCCCGGCCAGCTCCTCTCCCGCCCGCATCGCTCCCCCTGCCCGCCGCCCGAACCACGGTCAACCGCCGCCGTGGCAGGGGTCATTGTGCAACACCGGTCCGACGGCGGGCGGGGGACGGCGTACCGGTTCACGCTCCCGTGGGGACCCGGCCCCGCCCCTCCGCGAAACGGACACATGGGAGATGCTGGAACACGTGCGCGCCCCGGTGACCAACGGGGCGCGCGGGACCGGATCCGTCGAGACGACTGGGGGATGACGTGAAGAGCCGTGCGGTGTGGGGAGTCGCGGGGTGGGGGGCCGGGGTGCTGGTCCTGCTGGTGGGGCTGCCGCTCGCGGCCGCGGGGAGGTTGCCGGATCCGGTGGCCACGCACTGGAGCGGGGACTCCGGCGCGCCCGACGGGTCGATGGGGCTGTGGGCGGCGGTGCTGTTCCCGGCGCTGGTGTGGGCGGTCGTGGTGGCCGGCGTGGCGTTCGGGATCGGACGGGCGCAGCTGCGCGGCTGGGCCCTGGGGGCGCTGGGCTTCGGCGGGGTGATGCTCGCGGGGGCGCAGGCGTCGATCGTGCGGGCCAACCTGGACGCCGCCGAGTGGCGGCAGGCCGGGTCCGTGAGCGGGTGGCTGGTCGCGGTGGTGATCGCCGTGGCCCTGCTCGCCGGGTTCGGCGCGGCGGCGCTCGGCCGCCGGGAGGCCGTCGCGGAGCCGCCGGCCGGGGCCGGGCCCGGGGCGGAGGTCCCGGAGCGGTGAGCGTGGACGGCGCCGCGCGCGGCGCCGCCCCGCTCGACCCATCGACCGTGAGGAAGGGTCAGCGGCGGGCGTACGAGCCGAGGCCCACCAGGCAGTACACGTACTCGTTGATGACGCTGCCGTTGATCGTGTACCGGTACGAGAACCCGTACTCCGTATCGGAGTTCTCGTCGCAGCGGCTCATGTCCGAGGTGCCGGGGAAGCGCTGGACCACCCGGTAGTGGGCGTCGTCGGCCTTGCAGGAGACCTCGTGCACGCCCGTGACGCGGGTCGCCGTCGTCGAGTCCGGCAGCTGTCCGTTGAGGCAGGTCCCCTCCTCGAAGGGGCGGGGGGCCTCGGTGGTCGGCGAGGGGGAGGGGAGGCCGTAGCCGGGGACGGCGGCCGGAGCCGTCCCCGGGTCGGGGGTGTACGCCGGGGGGCTGTACGCGGGCGGGGTGTACGGCGGAGGGCTGTACGGGCTGTACGTCGACGAGGGGGTGGCGGAGGCGGTGGGGCGGGAGTGGTCGTCGCCGCTGCTCGCCACCACCACGCCGATGATCACGGCGGCGGCCACGCCGAGGCCCAGCAGGCAGCCCAGGGCGCCCGACTTCCCGGAGGGCGGCGACGAGGGCTGCTGCACCGTGACGGGGCCGAAGGGGCCCGGCACGGTGGGGCCGTGCGCGGCGGGCCGGGCCACCCGTATCCGCACCCGCACCTCCTGGTCGCCTACGCGGGCCCGTACGAGGTCGCCGTCGCGGGTCGGCGGTATGCGCAGCCGCGCGGTTCCGGACGCGAGCGGGACGTCGACGGTCGCTCCGGCGGCGGCCTGGGCGGGGCTGAGCGTCAACTGGATTTCCTCTGACGACACCGGCTGCTCCTCAAAGTGGCGGCGCCCTGGCGGACTTGGGGGATTCTTCCCCCTCCTCCCCGGCTGACGCAGCCGTTCCGGCAGGTCGGGACGGGTCCGTGAGGTGTGCGGACCTGGGGTGGAGATCGTTCGCGGGGTGTGGAGCTGTGGAGGAGGGCTGGTCCGAGGGGTGTTCGAGCGGGGAGGGGCCTGCGTAGATTACCGGCGGTAACCCCCGATCGACCGAGGAGAACGAGCCGTGGACGCTGCCGAGCCGACGCTGGTCGAACCCGTCAAGACGATCGTCGCGGGAGTCGTGCGGGAGGCGGCGGTGCCCGCCCTCGCCGGGATGCCGGCCGGCGGATCGCTCGGGGACCTGCCCTTCCTCAACGCCCGCGAGGCCCCGGACGAGCCGGTGCTCGCCCGCAAGGAACGCGACGGGACCTGGCGGGACGTCACCGCCGCCGAGTTCGCGGCCGAGGTGCTCGCCGTCGCCAAGGGGCTGATCGCCGAGGGGCTCGCGGAGGGCGACCGGCTCGCGATCATGGCCCGGACCACCTACGAGTGGACCCTGCTGGACTTCGCCGGCTGGGCCGCCGGACTGGTCACCGTACCGATCTACCCGACCTCCTCCGCCCTCCAGGCCCGCTGGATCATCCACGACTCCGGCGCCGTCGCCTGCGCCGTCGAGGACACCGTCCAGGCCCGGCTCATCAGCGCCGAACGCGCCCACCTCCCCGGCCTCGCGCACCTGTGGGAGATCGACACCGGCGCCGTCGCCCGCCTCGTCAAGGCCGGGGAACACCTCCCCGACGCCATCGTGCAGGCGCGCCGGGCCGCCCGTACGCCCGACTCCTACGCCACCCTCGTCTACACCTCAGGCACCACCGGCCAGCCCAAGGGCTGCACCCTGACCCACGGCAACTTCTTCGCCGAGGTCGACAACGCGGTGGCCCTCCTGCACCCGGTCTTCACCTCCGTCAGCGAGGACCCCGCCTCCACCCTGCTCTTCCTGCCGCTGTCCCACGTCTTCGGCCGGATGGTCGCCGTCGGCTGCATGCGCGCCCGCGTGAAGCTCGGGCACGCGCCCAGCATCGCGACCGAGGACCTGCTCGCCGACCTCGCCGGCTTCCGGCCCACGTTCCTGCTGGCCATCCCCTACGTCCTGGAGAAGGTCTACAACACCGCCCGCGCCACCGCCGAACGGATGGGCCGCGCCGCCTCCTTCGACCGGGCCGCCCGCATCGCCCAGCGCGTCGGCGAGGCCGCCGAGGGGGGCGACCCGCCCGGTCTGATGCTGCGGGCCGCCCACGCCGTCTACGACCCGCTGGTCTACCGGCGCATCCGCGCCGCGCTCGGCGGCCGGGTCCGCTACGTCCTCAGCGGCGGCTCCCCCCTCGGCCGGCGCCTCGCCGCCTTCTACACGGGCGCGGGCGTCGAGGTCTTCGAGGGGTACGGGCTCACCGAGACGACGGCCGCCGCCACCGTCACCCCGCCCCTGCGGCCCCGCCTGGGCACGGTCGGCTGGCCGCTGCCCGGCACGGCGGTGCGCATCGCCGACGACGGCGAGGTGCTGCTGCGCGGCGGGCACGTCTTCGCCGGGTACTGGAACGTCTCCGCGCAGCCGGCCGGCGGCTGGCTGGCCACCGGGGACATCGGCGAGCTCGACGCCGACGGCTACCTCACCATCACCGGCCGCAAGAAGGACATGATCATCACCTCCGGCGGCAAGAACGTGGCCCCCGCGCCCCTGGAGGACTGGCTGCGAGCCCACCCGCTGGTCGGCCAGTGCATGGTGATCGGCGACAACCGGCCCTACGTCGCCGCGCTCATCACCCTGGAGCCGGAGGGGCTCGCGCACTGGCGGCAGATGCACAAGAAGCAGGGAGTGCCGGTGCGGGAGCTGGTCACGGACCCGGCGCTGCGGGAGGAGCTGCAGCGGGCGGTGGACGAGGCGAACAAGCTGGTGTCGCGGGCGGAGTCGATCCGGCGGTTCGCGGTCCTGGCGGGGGAGTTCAGCGAGGCCGGGGGGCAGCTCACGCCGTCCCTGAAGCTGAGGCGGGGTGTCGTCGAGCGGGATTACTCGGAGGAGATCGAGGCCCTGTACCGGGCGCCGCGCGGGGCGTGACCCGGCGCGGGCCGTTGCGGGGGCTCCGCCCCCGGACCCCCGCGCCTCAAACGCCGGCGGGGCTATAGATAGCCCGCGCGGCGTTTGAGCGCACCGGGCGCGGAGCGCTCGGTATCGGGGTCAGGGGCGGAGCCCCTGGGAACGGTGGAAGGGCGGGTAGGGGACCGCCCCGCGCAGCGGCGTGCGGGTAAGGCGCGGCCCGCTTATCGTGGGCTGACCGGACGGGGGGCCACCCGAGGAGCGTCCCGTGCGCCGTGCCCGGATACGTACCGCCGCCTGCGTCACCGCCCTGACCGCCGCCGCCCTCGCGGCCACCGCCCCCGCCGCCGGCACCGGCACCGGCCCGACCCCCACCCCCACCGCCCCGCGGATCCGGTGGGGCGACTGCCCCCAGAAGCCCGTCCCGGCAGGGATGCGGTGTGCCACCCTCAGCGTTCCCCTCGACCACGAGCACCCCGGCAAGGGCACCACCCGCGTGGCCCTCGCCAGGATCCCCGCCACCGGCCCCGCCCGCGGCCGCCTCGGGTCGCTGCTGCTGAACTACGGCGGCCCCGGCGCCCCCGGCATCGCCTCCCTCGCCGCCGACCCGGTCCTCTTCGCGAAGCTCGGCGAACGCTACGACCTGGTCGCCTTCGACCCGCGCGGGGTCGGCCTCAGCGAGCCCGTCTCCTGCGGCGGCGTCCAGGAGGCCGACCCGGGCACCGCGCCCGGCGATCCCGCCGCCCAGCTGGCGGCCCTCCGCGCCGAGGTCCGCCAGTGCGAGCGGCACTCCGGGCGCGTGCTCCCGTACATCGGCACCGTCCACGTCGCCCGCGACCTGGACCTCGTCCGGCAGGCCCTCGGCGACCGGAAGCTGAACTACCTCGGCTTCTCCTACGGGACCCGGCTCGGAGCCGTGTACGCCGCCCTGTTCCCGCAGCACACCGGCCGGATGGTCCTCGACGGGGTCGACACCCTCACCGAACCCCTCACCGAGCAGGCCCTCGCCTCGGCGCGCGGCCAGCAGCGCGCCCTGGACAACTTCCTGACCTGGTGCGCCCACCAGGAGCACTGCGTCTACGGCACCAACACCCGCACCGCCAGGGAGAAGGTGACCGCCCTCGTCGCCCGCCTCGACGAGCACCCCCTGACCGGCACCGGCGGCGCCCCCTTCACCGGTGACGACGCCGTCCTCGCCATCGGCTCCGCCCTCTACGCCAAGACGTCCTGGCCCGATCTGGCCGCCGCCCTCGCCCGCGCCGAGCGGGACGCGGACCCCGCCGGCCTGGAGGGGCTCCTCGAACCCCCCGCCACGGCCCCCGCGGGCACCCCCTCCAAGGTCCCCGCCGACAACGCCGAGGCCGCCCTCACCGCCGTGAACTGCGCCGACGACCCCGACCGGAGCGAGGAGAAGGCCGACCCGGCGAGCATCGCCAGGGAGATCGACGGCCTGGGCGAGCAGTTCCGCCAGGCCTCGGAGATCTTCGGGCCGCGCCAGCTGATGACCGTCCTGTCCTGCTACGGACGCCCCGCCGGCAGCGACTTCACGCGCCGCATCGACCACCCCGGCGCCCCGCGCATGCTGCTCGTCGGCACCCGGGGCGACCCGGCGACCCCGTACGAGTGGACGGAGGAGACGGCCCGCCGCCTCGGCTCGGCCGTGATCGTGGACTACAAGGGCGACGGGCACACCGGCTACTCCTCGTCCGCCTGCGTACGCGGCTACGCCGACGGCTTCCTGACCGACGGCCGGCTCCCCGCCGGGACGCGCGCCTGCCCCGCCGGCGAGTGAACCGGCGGGGCGGAGAGGGGACTTCAGCAGTCGGGATGGGTGGCCCGGCCCGCGAAGCGGTCGGCCAGCCAGGCCGCGGCCGCCGGGGCGTGCGTGATGGCCCCGGTGACGTGCTCGCCCAGCAGGATCGTGTCGAACTGGAGGTCCGCGCCGCGCGCGCACCAGTCCGACCGCAGCTGCCGGCCCACCGCGTACGGGATGAGCTCGTCGCCGACCGCGTGGTACTGGAGCACCGGCGCGGCCGGGGCCGTCCGGCCGAGCCGGCTCTGGCCCAGGCGGGCCTGCCAGTCGGGCTGCGCGAGCGGGTCGCGGGTGGTCAGGTCGGAGATCCGCTTGAAGGAGCCGGCGATCGCGTCGATCGCCACGCAGTTCTCCTTCATGCCCTCGACCAGGGCCCGGCCCGCCGGGTTGAGGTAGGAGTCCAGCCTCAGCTCGGGGAAGGCCGCGTCCTGCCCGGCGGCCGCCATGAAGATCAGCCCCGAGCCGTAGGAGCCGTTGTTGAACGCGGCCACCTTCATCAGGTCCGCCGGGACCCCGCCCGTCGCCGTGCCCTTGACCTTCAGCTCCGGCGCGTACGAGCCCTGGAGCTCGGCCGCCCAGCCGCTGGCCTGGCCGCCCTGCGAGTACCCCATGATCCCGACCGGGGTGTCCGCCCCCAGCCCCGCCTCCGGCAGCCGGATCGCGGCCCGGGCGGCGTCCAGGACGGCGTGCCCGGCCGAGGGGCCGACGGTGTAGGTGTGCAGGCCCGGGGTGCCGAGCCCCTCGTAGTCGGTGACGACCACCGCCCAGCCGCGCAGGGTCAGCTGCTGGATCAGATTGGCCTCGGCGGAGGTGCCGTCGGGCAGGTTGGCGCTCGGCGCGCAGGAGTCGCCGAGCCCGACCGTCCCGACGGCGTAGGTGATCAGCGGGCGGGGGCCGGTGCGGCCGTCCTGCGGGACGATGACCGTCCCGGAGACCACGTTCGGCGCGCCGTCGGCGGTGGTCGAGCGGTAGTGGACCTTCCAGGCCCGGGTGCCGGTCGGCTGCCCGGGCAGCGGGTGGAAGGCGGAGGGGGCGCTGGCGACGACGTCGCCGGGCCGGGCGGCGGCGGGGCCCTCCTCGGCGCCCTGGGCGGCGGCGGCCGGGGCCCAGGCCGCGAGGACCAGGGCGGCGACGGCGGCGGCCAGGGAGGTGCTGCGGACACGCATGGGCGGAACTCCCAACGTCCGTGTGGGGGTAGGTAGCTCGAAGCTAGTGACCGACCGCTCGGCATGTCGCTGACCGCGCAGCTCACTTTCCCTGGCCCCGCCCGCCACCACCCGACCGGCGGAGGCCCGGCTCCGCCCGCCCCGCCACCCGCTCGGGACCGCCCGCCGGCCGCCGCGCGCCACCCCCGCCCCCCGCTCCGGCCCGCCCGCCGGCCCTCGCTCCGGCCCGCCCGCCGGCCCCCGTCAGCCGCCCGAGGCGATCCGGTACGCGCCCGGGGTCGTCCCCGTCCAGCGGCGGAACGCGCGGTGGAAGGCGGTGTCCTCCGAGAAGCCCAGCCGGGCCGCGAGTTCCGCGATCGGCTCGCCGCTCTCGGCCAGCCCCGCGATCGCCGCGTCCCGCCGCACCTGGTCCTTCAGCCGCTGGAAGGAGGTCCCCTCCCGCTGGAGCCGCCTGCGCAGGGTCGCCGGGGACACCGCCAGCCGGGCCGCGACCTCACCGAGCTCCGGCAGCCCCGGCGCCCCGCGCAGCCCCCGGGCCAGGGAACGGCGCACCTGCTCGGCGACCGTCGTCCCGTACTCGGGGCGCGACAGCAGGTCGAAGGGGGCCCGCCGCAGCATCGCGTCCAGCGCGGGCTCGTCGCGCACCAGCGGCGCGGTCAGCCAGCGCGCGTCGAACACGGCGGCCGTCCGCTCTGCCCCGAACCGCACCGGGCAGTCGAACAGCACGTCGTACTCGCCCCGGTGCGGCGGCGCCGGGTACGCGAACGAGGCCCCGGAGAGGGGGATGCGGCGCCCCACCATCCAGCTGCTGAGCCGGTGCCAGATCGCCAGCACGCACTCCGACAGGAACCGCTCCCCGTCCCGCCCCAGCTCCCCGCGCACCGTGAACCACGCCTCGCCGCCCTCCACTTCGAGGGCCAGCTCCGGCCCGCCGGGGAAGAGCCCGTAGAAGGCGGCCGCCCGCTCCACGGCCGCGCCCAGGTCCCGGCAGCCCACGCAGGCGTAGCACATCATCGCGAAGGTCCCCGGCCGGCTGGGCACGGCCGACAGCCCGAGGAACTCGTCCCGCGTGGTCCGGTACAGCGCCCGGAACAGCCGGGCGAACTGCGCCGGGGTGACCCGCGCCCGGTCGTCGCCGAGCAGCAGCGGCGGGATCTGCGCCTCCTGCAGCAGCGGGACGAGGTCCACGCCGCCGTGCCGCGCCCCCGCGAGCACGGCGCGCACGTGGTGCACGCTGACCGTCCGCCTCCCCATGCCCCGACGGTAGCCCGGGTGAGCGCCGGGGTCAGCGGGGCTGACGCTTCCGGTCATGCCGTCCGGGCCCTCCCGCGCCCACCATCGGGGGGTCACCTATCCGGGGAGGGCGTGCGATGGACGGTCGGCCGGGCACTCTGGCGGTGTTCACCCAGTGGACGGGGGAGCGGTACGGGCCGCTGACGGCCCTCAGGTTCCGCGCCCCCGACGGCGGCTGGCAGACCCGTACCTACGCCGAACTGGCCGCCTCCGCGAGCGAGGTCGGGCGCGGGCTGCTGGGGCTGGGCGTCGGGCCCGGGGAGCGGGTGGCGGTGCTCGCCGAGACCCGGCCCGAGTGGACGTACACGCACTTCGGGGTGCTGGCGGCGGGCGCGGTACCGGTGCCCGTGTACCCGACGGCGGGCGAGGAGGAACTGGCCTGGGTGCTGGCCGACTCCGGGGCGGTCGCGGCCGTCTGCGAGGACGCCGCGCAGGCCGCCCGGGTGGAGGCGCTGCGGCCGGGGCTGCCCGCGCTGCGGGAGGTCGTACGGATGGACGAGCCGGTGCGGGTGCGGGCGCCCGGGGCCGAACTCGCCGCGCGGGCCGCCGCCGTGACCCCCTCGGACGACGCCGCGATCGTCTACACCTCCGGCACGACCGGCCCGCCGAAGGGCTGCCGGCTCACCCACGGCAACCTCGGGGCCGTCCAGGACGCCACCCTCCCGCTGGTGGCGGGCGGGCCGGGGGACTCCACCTACCTGTACCTGCCGCTGGCCCATCTGCTGGCGCAGCTCATCCAGTTCACCACCCTGCTGGAGGGCGGGGAGCTGTGCTACTTCGGCGGCCGGGTCGAGGACGTGCTCGCCGAGCTGGGGCGGGCCCGGCCCACGCACCTGCCGTCCGTGCCCCGGCTGTTCGAGAAGGTCCACGCGGTGGTGCTGGCGCTGGCCGAGGGGAGTGAGGGCGGGCGGGAGCGGTTCGAGGAGGCCGTGCGGCTGGGCGTCCTCGCGGCCGAGGACCGGCTCCCGCCGGAGGACCGGCCGGCGTACGAGGCGGCGGAGCGCTCCCTGTACGCCCCGGTCCGGGAGGCCTTCGGCGGCCGGCTCCGGTGGGCCCTGACCGGCGGCGCCCCCATCGCCCCGGCCACCCTGGACTTCCTGCGGGCCTGCGGGATCCGCGTGTTCGAGGGCTACGGGATGACGGAGTCCGGCGGGGCGATCAGCCTCAACCACCCCGGCGCCGTCCGCCCCGGCACGGTGGGCCGCCCCCTCGCCGGCTGCGAGGTGCGGATCGCCCCGGACGGGGAGGTGCTGGCCCGGGGCCCGATGGTCTTCCCCGGCTACCACGCGAACCCCGCCGCGACGGCGGAGGCGCTGGACCCCGACGGCTGGCTGCACACCGGGGACCTCGGCGCCCTCGACGGCGACGGGTTCCTGTCCATCACCGGCCGCAAGAAGGAGCTGATCATCACCTCGGCCGGGAAGAACATCACCCCGACCGAGGTGGAGTTCGCCGTCCAGCACGCCTCGCCGCTGGTCGGGCGGGCGGTGCTGATCGGGGACCGGCGCCCGCACCCGGTGGCGCTGATCGCCCTGGACACGGCGGAACTCGCCGCCTGGGCGGCCCGCGAGTCCCTGGACCTCGGCCCCGCCCCGGCCGCCCACCCGGCCCTGCGCGCCCACCTCGAACGCGCCGTGGCCGCCGCCAACGCCACCGTCTCCCGCCCGTCCCGGATCCGTGCCTTCCACGTGCTCGCCGAGGAGCTCTCCGTAGAGGCCGGCACCCTGACCCCGACCCTCAAACTGCGCCGTGCGGCGGTGGCCGAGCGGTACGCGGCCGAGATAGCGGCGCTGTACGGCTGAGCCCGGGACGGCCGAGCCCGGGACGGCCGAGCCCCGGACGGCCGGGCCCCCGTACGGCGGGGCCCCGTCAGGCCAGGGCGCGGCGGAGCCGGTCCAGGCCCTCGGCGATCTCGTCGGGGGTGTGGGTGGTGAAGGACAGCCGCAGGGTGCGCGGGTCCGGGGCGCCGGTGAAGAAGGGCGCCCCGGGCACGTACGCCACGTCGTGCGCGACGGCCGACTTCAGCAGGGGGGTCGCGTCGTACTCCTCCGGGAGCCGGGCCCAGACGAACATGCCGCCCTGCGGGCGGTTCCACTCCGAGCCCTCCGGGAGGGCCGCGCCGAGGCCCGCGAGGAGGGCGTCGCGGCGCGCCCGGTAGGCCTCGCGGACCCGGCCGACGTGCGCGTCGAGGTCGTGGGCGGCGAGGTAGTGGGCGGCGGCCAGCTGGTCCACCGTCGAGGTGTGCAGGTCGGCCGCCTGCTTGGCGACCACCGCCGCCCGGCGCAGGGCGGCCGGGGCGCGCAGCCAGCCCAGGCGCAGCCCGGGGGCCATCACCTTGGAGAAGCTGCCGATGAGGGCGGTGCGGTCCTCGGCTCCCGGGTGGGCGGCGAGCCAGGGCTCGTGGGCGCCCTCGTAGCGCAGGTCCCCGTACGGGTCGTCCTCCACCAGCCACAGTCCGAGGCGGGCGGCGGTCCGCGCCACCTCCGCGCGGCGCTCCCCGGGCAGGGTGCGGCCGGTGGGGTTCTGGAAGGTGGGGACGGTGTAGAGGAGCTTGGGGCGCTCCCGGGCGGTGATCTCGGCGAGGGCGTCGGGCAGCAGGCCCTGCTCGTCGCAGGGGACGGGTATGACGCGGGCCCCGGCCATCCCGAAGCACTGGAGCGCCGCGAGATAGGTGGGGTTCTCGACGAGGACGGTGTCCCCGGGCTCCACGAGGGTGGTGGTGACCAGGGTCAGGGCCTGCTGGGAGCCGGTGGTGACGAGCACGTCGTCGGCGGTGGTGGGCAGCCCGCGCCGTCCGGCCCGCGCGGCGACGGCCTCGCGGAGCTCCGGGGCGCCCTCGGTGGTGGAGTACTGGAGGGCGCGGGCGGCGGAGGCGGCCCCGGCGAGGGCGCTGTCGTAGGCGGCGCGGATCCCGGCCGTGTCGAAGAGCTCGGGGGCGGGCAGCCCGCCGGCGAAGGAGATCACCCCGGGGCGCTCGGTGAGCGCCAGGATCTCCCGTACGGGCGAACCGCCCACCGCGGCGGCGCGGGCGGCGAAGGCGGGCAGGGGAGCGGGACCGGCAGTGGGCATGGGGGCTCCTTCGGGTGGCGGGTGAACGCAGCCTAACCAGGAAGGATGCAGAGGGCACCTACCATTTCGAGGGGTGAACACCCCACGCCCTCTCGCGAACTGACGGCTCATCAGCTACACCGGTGGCATGACGAGCAGACAAGAGCGGGAAGAAGAGGACACCCGGGCCGGGGACTACGCCGAACTCGCGGCCGTCGGCCCGTACGGGGTCCGTCCCGGCCACGCCCTGATCACCATGGTCGAACCGCACCCGGGCCACGAGTACGCGTACAACCGCTGGTACGAGGACGACCACTACTACGCGGGCGCGATGGCCATGCCCTGGATGTACGCGGGCCGCCGCTGGGTGGCCACCCGCGACCTCCAGGAGCTGCGCTACCCGGACAAGTCGGCGGTGGCCCAGCCGGTCACGGCCGGCTGCTACCTGTCGACGTACTGGGTCACCGAGGGCCGCTACGACGAGCACATGAAGTGGACCGTCGGCATCAACAAGCGCCTCAATCGCGACGGCCGGGTCTACCAGGACCGTACGCACGTCTTCACGGCCTTCCAGGACCACGAGGCCACCGTCTACCGCGACGGGGCCGCCGGCCCCCGCGACTTCCACGCCCTGGACCACCCGTACGCCGGGCTCGTCCTCCAGGTCGTCGACGCCGAGGGTCCCGAGCGGCGGGCGGAGCTGCTGGAGTGGCTGCGCTCCCGGGCCCTGCCGCGCCGGCTGCACGGCTCGCCCGCGGCGATGGTGACCGTCTTCCGGCCGACGCCGCTGCCGGGCGACCGGATGACCTACGTCAAGCAGGTCGAGGGGGTGGACGAGCGCCTCACCCTCCTGTGGTTCCTGGAGGCCGACCCGCGCACCTGCTGGGACCGCTTCCAGGGGCTGGACGCGGAGGTCGCGGAGTCGGGGCTGGGGCGGGTGGAGCTGGTCGCGCCGTTCATCCCGACCGTGCCGGGGACCGACCGGTACGTGGACCGGCTGCGCTGACCTCCGGCCCGCGGCGGGGAGGGGGCCGGCCGTCCGTCCGTACGCGGACACGGCCGAGCCCCCTCGGCCAGGACGGCGTGCCGGTCGAGAGGGCTCACGTCGGGGTCGTACGCCTGGGGGTTCAGGCGCGGTGACCCTCGACGACGTCGGTCACGAAGGAGGTCCAGGAGCCGGGGGCGAAGGTGATCGACGGGCCGTCCTGCACCTTGGAGTCACGGACCGCGATCGCCTCGGTGACGGGGGACTTGACCTCGACGCAGGCGCCGTTCCCGCCGGAGTAGGAGGACTTGGTCCAGTTCTCGGTGCCGCCCTGACGAATACCCATGGTTCTTCTCCGGTTCAGAGAGTGGTTCCGGGAGTTCCCGGCTGCGTGCCGGCACCATTTCCCGGGCCGACGTGATCGACGCTACCGGCACCTCCCGATGGGGGAAGGAGGCATTCACTCGACCGGGTGGCATATTCGATTCAGGCCTTCTGTGGCCGGGGACCGACGGTGTACGGTGCCGGACCCCCTGCCACCTCCCTACTTCGCCAGGGCCGCGTAGTGGTCGATGACCTGGGAGATGAACTGCCGGGTCTGCTCCACATTGAGGGCCTGGGCGCGCAGGTGCTCGTACATCACGCTGTATTTCTGGACGTCGTTCGCCTTCTCCAGGTACAAGTCGCTCGTGACGCCCTCGATGTAGACCACCGTCGAGTCCGAGGCGTCCGGGAATTCCAGAATCGCGTACTGCCCGTTCACGCCGGGATGCGCGCCCATCGAGAACGGCATCACCTGCACGGTGATGTACGGCTGCTGCGACTGCTCTATCAGGAACTGCAGCTGCCGGATCATCAACTGGGGATCGCCCACGTGCCGGCGCAGCACCGCCTCGTCGATCACCGCCCACAGCCGCAGCGGCCCGACCTCCGCGTTGTTGTTGTCCGTCTCGGACAGCCGCTTCTGGCGGTGCATCCGGACCTGGACGCGCTTCTCCACGTCGGCGGGGGCCGTCTCCGGCAGCGCGCCGCGGATCAGCGCCTGGGCGTACTCGGGGGTCTGGAGCAGCCCGGGGACCATCTGGGGCTCGTACGTGCGCAGGCTGGCCGCGTCGGTCTCCAGGCCGATGTAGACGCTGTACGGGATGTCGCCGAAGGCGTGCCACCAGCCCTGCTGGCGCGAGTCCTTGGCCATCTGCATGAGCGAGTCCACCAGCCGGGGGTCCTCCACCTCGTACACCTCGCACAGGTCGCGGACGTCGCGCTGGCTGATGGAACGGCGGCCGTTCTCCAGCCGGCTGATCTTCGACTGGGAGACGAGGAGGCGCTCGGCGACCTGCTCGGCCGTCATGCCCTTGTCCTCGCGGAGCTTGCGCAACTCCATGCCCAGTCGGCGGCGTCGGACGGTGGGATTGACATTGGACGCCACGGGATCGGCACCTCCGCCTTCTTCAGTAGCTGTCTCTGTGCGTGTCTGATGTTCAGCAGACTGCCACCGAAGGGTGTGACGGCGCTGGGGAACGGCGCGGAAAAGCGGACACGCGGGGTGGCGGAGCCGGTGAACGGCTCCGCCACCCCGCGTGCGCGCGGCTCCCGGACCGGGTCCGTGGGGACGCCCGGCAGCGGAGTGTGGATCGGTGACCCGCTGGTGGACCAAGGGGTGTCGCGGGTCGGGGTCGTGCGTCAGTGCGCGGCCGCGCGGGCCATCGCACCCGTCCGGCGCGGCTGGAGCGGCACGCCGCCCGCCGTCGCCCTCGCGGCCGGCTGCGGAGCCGGTGCGCGGTCGCGGCGCGGCTGCGCCGCCACGCCGTTCTGGACGTCCATGACGGCGTGCGCCACGAGACCGCCCATCGGGTCGTGCCGGATCAGGTCCCGCAGCCGGGACCTGGACGAGCGCCCCTCGTTGCCGGGGTACAGGTGCTTGCCGAGTCCGACCGCGTGGGCCAGTGCGGCGAGCGCCGCGGTCCGCGGGTCCGGCGGTACGCCGGTGCGGATCGCACTGTCGAGCCGGGCACGGATCTCCCGGCTGATCGCCGTGTCGGTCGCCTGGTAGCGAGTCGTCGGCAGCACCCCGCACATCTGTCCCGCGACGGCATGGACCATGCCGCAGCGCTCCAGGTGAGCGAGGTAGATCTGGCGGAGCCCCAGCCGGGGTCCGCCGATCCAGTGGACCGCCCGTACCGGGCTGCCGCGCCTGCGCAGCAGTTCCAGTGCGGAGTCCAAAGTCGGATCTCCTGTCGGCCGTGGCATCACCACGGCGATACGATCCCCATCAGGGGCTATCCGTCCTGCCAGAGCCAGCTCCACTAGCTGTGCCCCGGCCAGGCCGAGGTCGAGCGACTGCGGCTGCGCCGTGGTACCCGTGGCCGGGTCCAGGGCGAGCAGCAAAAGCTCCTCTGGAATTGTTCTGCGGCTCCTGCCCATCCATGCCTCCCCGCGTGGATGAGTGACAGGGTGACGCCTCTCACATTCATCTGTCGAGAGCGCCTGGACGCTTTGTGGGGGAACCAGTAGCTATGTCGTTCTCGTCTAGCACGTGGGCGAGGACCCCGAGACGGGACACTGTTAGACGGTTCGGACAGTAGACCGGACGGCGATCGAGGAGGAACGGTGGCGGGCGAGTCCCCCGACAAGTCGGTTAGTGAAGGAGCGTCGGGGGCGGCGAAGTCCTCAGGGGCCGGGGAACAGGACCCGAGGATCTCGGTGTTCCAGCCGCGCGTCCCCCTGAAGGACGCCGTACCGGCCCGGCCGGTTTCCGGCGGCGCCGAGGACGACGCCCCGGGCCGCGACGCGGCCACATCCCCGGACCCCGCAGCGGCCGCGGCCGAGGACCGGGATCCGGGCGAGGCCCCGGGCCGGGGCACGGACGCGGGCTCCGGCGCGGGTTCGGGTGCGGGCACCGGTTCGGGCCGGGATTCCGGTTCGGGCGCGGGCCGGGGTTCGGACGGGGCTTCCGGCGCGGGTGCCGATCGGGCGTCCGCGCGGGCTTCGGACGCCCCGGCGGGCGGGCGGCCGGGTTCGGACGAGGACGGCGACACCGCCGAGCGGTCCCCCGGTCGGGTGGACCCGGCGGCGTCAGCGGCGCGGTCCGGGGTGGTCCGTCAGGGTTCCGTTTCCGAGCGTTCCGAGAAGGCCGACGAGACCTCCGGCCCGGCCGGTGGGGCAGCCGGCTCCGAGCGCACCGCCGTCTTCCGCACCGTCAGGCCCGACGCCGGCCGGTCCCCCGAAGCCAAGCCGGATTCCGGTTCTGGTTCCGGCTCCGGTTCCGCCGGGGGCACGCGCACCACCGCCTTCGGGGTCGTCACCTCTGACCCCGCCCCGGACTCCGCTTCGGGCGGTGACGACCAGGGCTCCGCGAAGTCCCCGGCCGGCTCCGAGCGCACGGCCGTCTTCCGCACCGTCAAGCCGGGTTCCGCCCCGGCGGACTCCGCGAAGGCCGCCGACGAGGACCGTCCGGCGGACCCCGAGGCGGGTTCCGGTTCCGGCGGCCGGCGGACCACCGCGTTCGGCGTCGCCCCCTCCGACCCCGCTCCGAAGGACGAGGACGCCGAGCCCGGGAAGCCCGCCGCGCGGGACCCGCGCGGCGCCGAGCCGTCCGAGCGCACCGCCGTCTTCCGCACCGTCAGGCCCGGCTCCGCCCCGGCGGACGCGGGGAAGAAGGTTCCTGCCGAGTCCGAGCGGGACTCCGCCACGCCCTCGGCCGAGTCCGAGCGCACGGCCGTCTTCCGCGCCGTGAAGCCCGGCTCCGCCCCGGCGGACGCCGACGCCCCCGCTCCCGCCGCACGCGACCCGCGTACGGCCGGGCCGTCCGGCCCCGACACGGCCAAGAAGGCCCCGGCCGACGCCTCCGGCAGGCCCGGCCAGGCCCCGGCCGACGCCGACGAGAAGGCCCCGGCCGCCCCCGCCGACGAGCGCACCGCCGTTTTCCGGAAGGTCAAGCCCGGTCCGGACGCCGCGGACGGTGACGGGAAGCCGGCCGGGGACTCCGAGCGGACCGCCGTGTTCCGTGCCGTCAAGCCGGGTTCCGGTTCCGCCCCGGCCGCGCCCGGGAAGCCCGCGGACGCCGACGCCGACGCCGACGGGAAGCCCGGCGCGCCGAAGGCCGCCCCCGCCCCCGAGGCCCGCGTCAGCAAGTTCGTCCCGCTGCGCCCCGACGACCAGCCGGCCCCGCCGAAGCCCGCCGCCCCCAAGCCCGACCCGGCCGCCGCCCCCACCGTGCGGCGGCTGGACCCCAGCGAGCGCACCACCCAGCAGCCGCTGCCGCCCAGGCCGCCGCTCGACATGCTGGCGGACCTCACCAACAACCCGCCCCCGCCGCCCAGCCCGATGCGGACGGTCGTCCGGCGGGTCAAGATCTACGCGCCGATCGTGGCGCTGCTGCTCGTCGTGCTGGCCGTCGTGCAGCTGGTCCGCCCGCTGCCCGCGCCCAAGCTGGTGCTGACCGCGAAGTCCCAGTACACCTTCCCCGGCGGAGCCCCCGACCTGCCCTGGCCCAGCGAGGGCCAGGCCTCGATGGCGGCCGCCGGCCTCGGCACGATCGGCTCGTCCGGCGAGCAGAAGCCCGTGCCGATCGCCAGTGTCACCAAGTCGATGACGGCGTACATCATCATGCGCGACCACCCCTTCAAGAAGGGTGAGAAGGGCGCGATGATCGACGTCGACAAGACCGCCGAGACCGAGGGCCAGAAGGACAAGTCCGACAACGAGTCCACCCTCAACACGGTCAAGGAGGGCGACAAGATCTCCGAGTACGACGCGATCGCCGCCCTCATGATCCCGTCGGCCAACAACATCGCGCGGCTGCTGGCCCGCTGGGACGCCGGCTCCCAGGAGGCGTTCGTCAAGAAGATGAACGACACCGCCAAGCAGCTCGGCATGACGAACACCACCTACACCGACCCCTCGGGCCTCGACGCGACCACCGTCAGCACCGCCGAGGACCAGGTGAAGCTGGGTCTCAAGATCGTCGAGATCGACGCGATGGTGGACATCACCCGCAAGCCCTCCTGGACCGACCAGACCGGCAAGAACTGGCCGAACTGGAACCGCCTGGTCCCGTACAACGAGTCCCTCGGCATCAAGACCGGTACGACGACCAAGGCCGGCGGAAACCTGCTCTTCGCCGCCTACAAGAAGGTCGGCGACACCAACCAGCTGATCGTCGGAGCCGTCCTCGGCCAGCACAAGCCGCCGATCATCGACACGGTCATCGCCGCGAGCAAGAACCTGCTCGTCGCCACCCAGAAGTCCCTGGACGGCGCGCCCGTCGTCAAGAAGGGCGATGTCGTCGGGTACGTGGACGACGGGGTCGGCGGCCGGACCAAGGTCGTCGCCACCGCCGACGTGCAGGCCGTCGGCTGGTCCTCGCTGACCGTGGACATCAAGCTCGGCGACGGCGGGACCAAGATCCCCGAGACGGCGAAGGCCGGTACGGCGGTCGGCGTGCTGACCGTCGGCGACGGGGCCAGCCAGGTGAAGGTGCCGGTGGCGCTCCAGTCGGAGCTGGCCGCCCCGGGCATCGGCAGCAAGCTGACCCGTATCGGCTGATACGGGTCGGCGGGCGCGTGACGGCGCCCCGGGCACAACCCCGGGGCGCCGTCGTGCGTCCAGGGAGCCGGGACGGGACGCACGTGTCGTTCCGGGAAGAGAGCATCGGTCGTGACCACAGCAGAGCAGCACAAGCCCGGACCCCGGGTACCCGAACAGAGGCGGCACCCGTCCGCCGGGGACCCGGGGGGCGGCGTCCTGGGCTGGGCGCACCGCCACCCCGTGCCGGTGGCGGCCGCCGCGGCGGCCGTCCTGCACGTCGTCTGGTTCTTCTGCTTCGCCAACAGCGGCGGGGACCTGGCCGCGCAGGACGCCTGGGCGGAGTTCGTCGGCCGGCACCCGGACACGGCGTACAACCTCGCCTGGTACGGGGGGATGCACCCGGTCTCGTACAGCGTGGTGTCCCCGTACGTCATGCACGTGCTCGGCGTCCGGACCACGATGATGATCGCCGGGACCGCCTCGGCGGCCCTGCTCGCCCTGGTCCTGACCCGCTGCCGGGGCGCCGTCCGGCGCCCGCTGTGGCCCGCGCTGGCCGGGGTCCACGGGCTGTTCTGCAACGCCCTCTCGGGCCGCGTCACCTTCGGGCTCGGCACCCTCTTCGCGCTGGGGGCCGTCGCCGCCGTCTTCTGCTGGCCCCGCAAGTGGGCACAGCGGCGCTGGGCCAAGGCCGCCGTCGCCGCGCCCCTGGCCGGGCTGGCGACCGCCGCGAGCCCGGTGGCGGGGCTGTTCCTCGGGGTGATCGCGGCCGCGCTGTTCCTGAGCGGGCGGCGCCCGGGCGCGTACGCCCTGGGGCTGGCCCCGGTGGCCGTGGTCGGGCTGTCGGCCTGGCTGTTCCCGTTCTCCGGGACCCAGCCGATGAAGATCGGTTCGGCCTGGCTGCCGTTCGTCTTCGGCCTGGCCATAGCCTTCCTCGTGCCGAAGGGGTGGAAGACGGTCCGGATCTCCGGCGCCGTGTACGCCCTCGGGGTGTTCCTGACCTGGGTGATCGACTCCCAGATCGGCTCGAACGCCACCCGCATGGTCATGCTCTTCGGCGGGGCGGTCCTCCTCGCGGCCGTCCCGCACACGATCCCGCGCACCCGGCGCCGGTACGCCGTGCTGCTGGCGTTCGTCGGCATCAACGTCTGGATCACCACCAACAGCATCACCGACATCATCCGCACCACCCCGGTGGCCGCCTGGAACCGCGAGCTGGCCCCGCTGGTCGACCAGCTGCAGAAGGCCGGCGCCGACCGGGGCCGGGTCGAGGTGGTCCCGGCCAGCAGCCACCGCGAGTCCTCGGCCTTCCCCTCGTACGTCAACCTCGCGCGCGGCTGGAACCGCCAGGCCGACCTGGAGCGCAACCCGCTCTTCTACGACGACACCCTCAACGCCGAGAACTACCGGGGCTGGCTGGAGCGCTGGGCCGTGCACTACGTCGTGCTGCCCGCCGACAAGCCCGACTCGGGCGGCAAGGACGAGGCCGAGCTGCTGCGCGGCGGGCTGCCGTACCTGCGGCAGATCTGGGGCGACGAGAACTGGCGGCTCTTCCAGGTGGAGGCCCCCACGAGCCTGGTGACCGGGCCGGCGACGGTGGTCAGGGCGGGCGCCGACCAGCTGGTCCTCGACGTCTCCGCGCCCGGCCGGGTGCTGGTGCGGATCCCGCACTCGCCGTGGCTGGGGCTGGTGGACGGCGCGGGGAAGGCCGTGCAGCCGCCGCAGGAGACCCCCGCCTCGAAGGCGCGGGGCGCGGCGGGGTCCGGGACGCCGAAGGAGTACGCGAACACCGCCGGGTGCCTGTTCAAGGCGGCCCCCGACGGTGAGGGGGACGTGTGGACGGAGCTCCTGGTCCCGGCGCCGGGGGAGTACCGGATCGCGGCGAAGTACCAGCTCCCGCGCGGCACGCCCTGCCCGGAGCAGCTGGTCCGCGCCACCACGGGACCCGCGCCGAAGCCCTGACGGCGGCCGGCCGGGGATCCTTTACGTCCCATCCGGGTGCATAGCTCCGCATATCTGCATACGATCCCAGTAGTTCGATCGGACGCTTCCCGAAGGAGTTGACGACGGGATGAGCAAAGAGCAGAAGCAGGACGTGCAGGCCGCGGTCGCGAAGGCGGTGGAGCGGCTCGAACTCCAGACGCGGCGCGCACAGGGCCACGGGCCCGGCCACGGCTTCGAGGGCCCCCTCCACAGCAAGGTGAAGGGCGGCGCCCACACCAAGGCGGCCCTCAAGCGGGCCGGCACCCCGCAGGGCGACCGCATCGGCGAACGCAGCCGCGGCCTCAGCTGACGCGGACGGCCCTCCCACGCTCCCCGGGAGGGCTCTTTACAGCTCCGCGCCCCACTTTCCGGGCGACCGTTACCTTTCTTACGCAAACCCCTGATATCGCCCCCGTAGCGTCGCTCCCATGCCCCGCACCCCCCTCATCGCGACGTCCCTGGCCGTCGCGGCCGCCACCGTCACGGCCACGCTCACGGCCTGCGGCACGGCGTCCGCGACGAAGCCCGCCCCCGCCCCCGAGATCACCGGCACGTCCGCGGCCCCGCCCCCGAAGGCCGCCCCGCCGCTGGACCGCTCCAGACCCGCCGGCGTGCGCATCGCGTCGGCGGGGGTGTCGGCGACCCGCGTCCTGGACCTCACGACCGACCCCGCCACCGGCGAGCTGGACGTCCCCGACCCCGACACGGAGGCGAACACCCCGGGCTGGTGGACGGGCGGCGCCGCGCCGGGCGAGAAGGGCGCGGCCGTCCTCGTGGCCCACTACGACACGAAGCACGGCCCGGCCCTGATGAGGAACGTCGCGAAGATCGGCCTCGGCGACCTGGTCGAGGTCCCCCGCGAGGACGGCCGGACGGCGAGGTTCAAGATCCGCGAGATCGAGGACGTCCACAAGGACCGCTTCCCCACGCAGAAGGTCTACGGCCCCACGGACCGCCCGGAACTGCGCCTGCTGACCTGCGGCGGCGAGATCGAGAACGGCCACCGCGCGAACAACGTGATCCTCTACGCGGACCTGGTCGCCTGACCCCGCACACGACGAAGGCCCCCAGCCGATCCCGGCTGAGGGCCTCCCGTCCTTGTGCCCCCGGCAGGATTCGAACCTGCGACACCCGCTTTAGGAGAGCGGTGCTCTATCCCCTGAGCTACGAAGGCGGGGCCCCGTACGAGGCCCGGGACCACCGTGAAGGCGGCCCAGGCACAGCGTAGCGGATCAGGTACCGGCTGCGCGGGCCGGTTTCCCGCCGGGGCGTGGGGCCCGGGGTCGTGCCGTCCGGAACGGTCACACCCCCATCGGGGTGTGCAGTTCCACCGTGAGCTCCACCTCCACCGGGGCGTCCAGCGGCAGGACGGCCACCCCGACCGCGCTGCGGGCGTGGATGCCCGCGTCGCCGAAGGCGGTGCCCAGGAGTTCGCTCGCGCCGTTGACCACGCCCGGCTGGCCGGTGAAGTCCGGGGTGGAGGCCACGAAGCCGACCACCTTGACCACCCGTTTCACGGCGGACAGGTCGCCGGCCACCGAGGCCACGGCGGCGAGCGCGTTCAGCGCGCACTGCCGGGCCAGCTCGGCGCCCTGCTCCGGGGTGACCTCGCCGCCCACCTTGCCGGTGCGCGGCAGTGCGCCGTCCACCATGGGCAGTTGGCCGGAGGTGTGGACGTAGTGGCCGCTCACCACCGCCGGGACGTAGACGGCGACGGGCGGGGCGACCGGCGGCAGCTTCAGCCCGGCGGCCGCCAGGCGTTCCTCGGGGGTCGTGGGGGTCGTGGTCACGGGGGCGCTCCTCGCAGGGGGGGAAGGCGGGGGAGGGGGTCAGGGGCGGGTCACGCGGACCCGGAAGCCGCCGCCCGGGAGGGCGTCCACCACCGAGACGGTGATGCCGGCCTTCTCGTCGGTGAAGCTCTCGCCCGGGCGGAACGGCGCGTCCGACAGTTCGGCGTGCACGTTGGGCCGGCGCGTGCAGCCGCCGCTGCCGCTCGCGCTGTCCGAGACCGTCACCGGCCCGCGCCCGGTGTCCACGTCCGAGTCCACCTTGTAGATGAGCACCCCGGGCTTGCAGACGGCCTCGTCGTTCCCGGCCCGCGTGCGGACCTCGATCGCGTAGCCGGCGCTCTCCGAGAGGGGGACGAAGGCCAGCTTCATGCCGCCCCCCTCCGCGGCCAGCGGGGTCAGCAGGTGCTCGCTGACGCCCGGCTTGGAGGCGCAGCTGATCTGGGACGCGTCGAGCCAGCCCAGCTTCCACTTGTGCCAGCCGAGGAGGTCGTTGTTGGCGCCCCAGTCCTCGCTCATGATGTCCCAGTGGCCGACGGTGCCGCCCCCGTCGGAGGTGTAGAGGTCGGGCAGTCCGAAGACGTGCCCGTTCTCGTGCGGCAGCACCCGGTAGCCGGTCTCCCGGTAGGAGCCCGAGCCGTCGTCCTGCCGGCTGTAGACGAAGGACGTGTTCGCGAGCGGCACCCCGTCGGCCATGGGGGCCTCCCCGTTGCCGGAGAAGGTGACCGACAGGACGGTGTCGAGGGCGGACGGTCCGGCGTTCGGGGTGACCAGGATGTTGATCAGGTCGTAGCGGCTGAAGTCCACCTCGGCGTCGGCGGCCCGCGCGATGTGCTCGACGAGCTGCCGGTAGCCCGGCTCGTAGGGGGAGCCGCGCTCGATCCCGTAGGACGCGAAGGGCATCGGCATCCGCAGCCAGTTCCGTATCGGGGCCTCGGCCCGGTAGGTGAGCCGGCCGTAGGAGCTGGTGCGGAACCAGTCGGAGGTCTGGGGGAAGAACTCCGCCAGCCGGTCCATCGCCGAGCCCTCGCCCTTGGCGTCGGGGAAGTCGATCATCAGGTTGAGGGCGCGGACCTCGCCCGTCGAGCGGGAGTACCCCGGCGCGGTGGGCAGGCCCTCCGAGAGCTGGACCCCCATGGTCGCGGAGATCCGGCAGGGCGCCAGGACGGATTCGGCGGTGGAGGCCTTGGGGCCGGAGGTGGTGTGGCCGCGGCCGTGGATCCCGCCGCTGGCGGTGGCGGTGACGCCCAGGGCCAGTGCGGTGAGGCCGATGAACGCGCCGGTGCGGCAGGGTCTGCGTATCCGGTGGCGGGTCTGCGGCATGGAGATCGCCTTCGGGTGCGCGGCAGCCGGCCGGGTCCGGACTGCTCTCTGTGGGCTCACCCTCCGTCGGCTGCGACACGCCCGCGCGTCGAAAGCGGCCAAACGGGACGAAAGCCCAGGATTCGGGTGTGACGCGGGTCACACGGGAGAGTGAAATAACCGGGGACCGGTTCCCCGTTTACACAAGGGTCCGCACAAGCGGGGATTCGCTCCCCGCTTAGTTGCCCACCAGCTAGTTGCCCACCAGTCGCCCGCCGCCGGCCCTCCGGCGCCGGTCCGTACGAGTTCCAGCCCCAGGGAGGCCCGGAATGCAGAGCGCCACCGCCACGGCGGCCGTCACGGCCACCCGGGTGCCCAAGCCGCGCGCCGACGCCGTGCGCAACCGGGAGCGGATCCTCGGGGCGGCCCGAGAGATCTTCGTGGAGTTCGGCGCCGACGCCCCCCTCGACGAGATCGCCCGCCGGGCCGGCATCGGCAACGCCACCCTGTACCGGCACTTCCCCGACCGGGCCGACCTCGTCCACCACGTGGTGCTCTACGTGATGGACCGGGTCACCGCCCAGGCCGAGGACGCCCTCGCCGAGGAGCCGGACGCCTTCGCGGCGCTGTGCCGCTTCACGCACGCCGCCGCCGACGAGCGGATCGGCGCCCTGTGCCCGATGCTCCAGGACGGCTTCGACCACGACCACCCCGAACTCCTCGCCGCGCGCGACGCGCTGGGGGCGGCCGTGGACACCCTGGTCGCCGCCGGGCAGGGCGCGGGGCTGCTGCGCGCCGACATCGCCGCCGGTGACCTGATGCTCGCCCTGTCCCAGCTCGCCCGTCCCCTCCCCGGGACGGAGTGCGCGACGGTGGGCGGCTTCGTCCACCGCCACCTCCAGCTCTTCCTCGACGGGCTGCGGGCCCCGGCCCGCTCCCAACTGCCCGGTACCGCCGTCACGTTGCAGGACCTCCGGCGGAAAACCGTGTGACGCGGCGCCCCGCCTTCAGTAGCCTCGAAAACCGCCACTTTTCCTTTTAATTCATCCCTTTTCAGTCATTCCGTACAGTGAAGTGGGTACCCCCATGTCCAAAACAGCCGCGACCGCCCCACCGGCGGCTGCCGCCGCCGACCCCAGCCGCTGGAAGGCCCTGGTCTTCATCGCGCTGGCGCAGCTGATGGTCGTCCTCGACGCGACCATCGTGAACATCGCCCTGCCCTCCGCGCAGACCGACCTCGGCATCTCCGACGGCAACCGCCAGTGGGTCATCACCGCGTACGCGCTGGCCTTCGGCGGACTGCTCCTCTTCGGCGGCCGCATCGCCGACAAGTGGGGCCGCAAGAACGCCTTCATCACCGGCCTCGCCGGCTTCGCCCTGGCCTCCGCGCTCGGCGGCGCCGCGAACGGCGAGGCGATGATGCTGGGCGCCCGCGCCCTCCAGGGCGCCTTCGGCGCACTGCTCGCCCCGGCCGCGCTCTCGCTGCTGGCGGTCACCTTCACCGACGCCAAGGAGCGCGCCAAGGCCTTCGGCATCTACGGTGCGATCGCGGGCGGCGGCGGCGCCGTCGGCCTGATCCTCGGCGGCTTCCTGACCGAGTACCTCAACTGGCGCTGGACGTTCTTCGTCAACATCCCCTTCGCCGTCGTCGCGGCCGCGGGCGCCTGGATGGTCATCCGCGAGCCGGCCGGCTCCCGCAACGGCGCCCGCCTCGACGTCCCCGGCGTGGTCCTCTCGACCCTGGGCCTGGTCTCGCTCGTGTACGGGTTCACCCGCGCCGAGTCGGCCGGCTGGACGGACGGGACCACTCTGGCGCTGTTCGTCGGCTCCGCCGTGCTGCTCGCCGCCTTCGTCGCCGTCGAGTCCAGGGTGAAGTCCCCGCTGCTGCCGCTGCGCGTCCTGCTGGAGCGCAACCGCGGCGGTGTCTACCTCTCGCTCGGCCTCGCCGTCATCGCGATGTTCGGCCTGTTCCTCTTCCTGACGTACTACCTCCAGGTCGTGAAGGGCTTCTCGCCCGTCAAGACCGGCTTCGCCTTCCTGCCGATGATCGCGGGCATGATCACGGGCTCCACCCAGATCGGCGCCCGCCTCATGACCCGGGTCGCGCCGCGGCTGCTGATGGGCCCGGGCTTCCTGCTCGCCGGCCTGGGCATGCTGCTGCTGACCCAGCTGGAAGTCGGCTCCTCCTACCCGGCACTGATCCTGCCGGCGCAGCTGCTGCTGGGCCTCGGCATGGGCACCGCCTTCATGCCGGCCATGTCCCTGGCCACGTACGGGGTGAACCCGGCCGACGCCGGTGTCGCCTCGGCCATGGTCAACACCTCGCAGCAGGTCGGCGGCGCGATCGGCACCGCCCTGCTGAACACCATCGCCGCCTCGGCGACCACCGCCTACCTGACCGACCACGCGGCCGAGGCCGCGGCGGGCGGCGCCGCGGGCCGGCTCGTCCAGGCGCAGGCCATGGTGGAGGGCTACTCCTCGGCGATCTGGTGGGCCGTGGGCATCCTCGCGGTCAGCGCGGCCATCGCGTTCACCCTGATCAACACGGGCCGTCCGGGCCAGGGCGGTCCGGTGGCCGGTTCCGGCGACGCGGACGGCGCGGAGGCCGAGTTCCAGGTGCCGGTGATCGCCCACTGACGGGGGCGCGGGCGTAGGGAATGACTGAAGACCCCGCTTCGTTCAAATTTGAACGAAGCGGGGTTGGTCTTTTCGGGTGAACCCGTACGCCCTCCCCGCGGACGACGTACGCCGTACGGCGGCCCGACGGCCCGAGGAGCGCCCGATGACCACACCCCCCGCCCCCGCCCGCATGCCGACGCTGTACCTCAGCCACGGCGCGCCCCCGCTCGCCGACGACCCGCTGTGGCCGTCCGAGCTCGCCGCCTGGACCACGGGGCGTACGTCCCCCTCGTCGAGATGTACCCGGAGGCCGACGTACCGGTCCTCCAGATCTCCCTGCCCACCCTGGACCCCGCCCGCCTGATGGACCTCGGCCGCAGGCTCGCCCCGCTGCGCGACGAGGGCGTCCTGATCGTCGGCAGCGGCTTCTTCACCCACAACCTGGCCGCCCTGCGGCACACCGGCCCCGGCGTACCCGGCTGGTCGGCGGAGTTCGACGCCCGGGGCCGCGAGGCCCTGGCCGCCCACGACGTCGACGCCCTGCTCGACTTCGAGTCCAAGTCCCCGGCCGGCCGCCTGGCCCACCCCCGCACGGAACACTTCGCCCCGCTCTTCGTCACCCTCGGCGCAGCCGCCGCCGACCTGGGCGCGCAGACCACACCGGTGGACGGGTTCTGGATGGGCCTGTCGAAACGGTCGGTGCAGTTCGGCTAGGCCCTCCGGTGCCGTGCCGGAGGAATATGCCCGGAACGCACCCGAACGGGTGAGCGGCAGGCAACCAGAACCCGGCGCGGGTCGTCTTGGGGGGTGGAAGTGCAGCCCGAGGGCACCGCTGGGGCGGACGCGTCGCGTGTGACGGCGGTCTCATCGGCGTCGTGGTCGCGCGACCCGCCCCGGTGTCCCCGGGATGGGTCTGACCTGCACCTCTTCGGGTTCTCGCGGCCCGCCGGAACCGCCCTGCCGGGGTGGTGGCGGGGCAGGATACTGCAAGATCCCCGAAAAGAGGGAGGCGTGTGGGAATTCTGTCCCGATTCCAGTCGTTGTTTCCCTCGGAAGCGGGCACTCGGGAGAGTGTCCGTGGACGCACCGCGACCGTTCATCGCATCGCAAGGGAGCACCGCATGGCAACCCGCGCCGTCGCCCGTCGTCAGTCCACGAGCAGCGCCCGCGCCGTGGGCGGAGAGATCGTCGACCGCGACCTGGTCGGCATGTACCTGGACGAGATCGCGCGCACGCCGCTGCTCGACGCCGCCCGGGAAGTGGAGCTCTCACAGATCATCGAGGCGGGCGTCTACGCCCGGCAGATCCTCGACGGAGAGGTCGAGCGCGGCGGGGAGACCCCGGCGCGCGAGGAGCTGGAGGCCCTGGCCGCCGAGGGGGAGCGGGCCAAGGAGGTCTTCATCCGGTCCAACCTCCGCCTCGTCGTGGCCGTCGCCCGCCGCTACCCGCGCAGCGGACTGCCGCTCCTCGACCTGATCCAGGAGGGGAACGCGGGCCTGGTCCGCGCCGTGGAGAAGTTCGACTACACCAAGGGCTTCAAATTCTCCACCTACGCGACCTGGTGGATCCGCCAGGCCATCACCCGCTCCATCGCCGACCAGTCCCGCACCATCCGCCTCCCCGTCCACCTGGTGGAGGAGCTCGGCCGCATCCGCCGGATCCAGCGCGAGTTCAACCGCGAGCACGGCCGTGACCCGGAGCACGCGGAGATCGCCGCCGAGCTGGACTCCACGGAGAAGCGCGTCGGCGACGTCCTGGACTGGGCGCGCGACCCGGTCAGCCTGAACATGTCGGTGGACGACGAGGGCGACACCCAGTTCGGCGACCTGCTGGAGGACACCGCCGCGATCTCCCCCGAGCAGTCCGTGCTCGCGCTGCTGCGCAGCGAGGAGCTGGAGGACCTGCTCGGCAAGCTGGACCAGCGCACGGCGTCGATCATCAAGATGCGCTACGGCATCGAGGACGGCCGCGAGCGGACGCTGACGGAGGTCGGCAAGCAGCACGGGCTGACCCGCGAGCGGATCCGCCAGATCGAGAAGCACGCGCTGCTGGAACTGAAGCGGATGGCCCGCGACACGGGCTTCGACGCCGTGGCCTGACCGGCCCGGCCGAAGCCCCCCGAGACGAGCCCCGGCACCCACCCCCCCCGGTGCCGGGGCTCCCCCCTGCCCGGGGCCGGCCCGGCCCACCCCGCCGGCAGGTCGCCCGGGCGCCGATCGCCCCAGCCTCCGAGGGGGCGCCCTAGACCGCCCCGCCGGCAGGTCGCCCGGCCCCCACCGGCCGATCGCCCCGCCCCCCCCGGGGGGGCCTACACCGCCACGCCCCCCGGGGACGAGGCCGCGCCGGCCAGGCGTTCGGCGAGGGTGCCCGCCGCGCGGGCGAGGAAGGCTGGGCCCCGTACCGTGAACTCCAGCCCGGTCAGCGCCATCCGGGCGGCCAGCCACTCCGGCGCGTCCCCGCTGTCGAACCGCACCCGCGACCCCGGCCCCTCCGCCACCGCCCACTCCCGCAGCCACCCCGGCAGCTCCTGCGGCGGCGCCGCGAAGGACACGTCCGCCGCGTAGGTCTCCCCGCCCCGCAGCCCGCGCCGGACGAACTCCGCCGCCTCCATCGGCAGCGGCCGCGGCGCGAACCGCGCCCCCGTCGGGAAGGGCTCGCTCACCCGGTCCACCCGGAACGTGCGCCAGTCCTCCCGCTCCAGGTCGAACGCCACCAGGTACCAGCGGCTGCCCGTGCTGACGAGCCGGTACGGCTCCACCAGCCGCCGCGAGTCCACCCCGTCCCGCGCCCGGTACGCGAACCGCAGCCGCTCCGGCCCCGCCACCGCCGAGGCCATCGCCGTCAGCGTCCGCGGGTCCACGCTCGGCCCGTCGCCCCGGGTCACCGCGACCGTCGCGGACTGCAGCGCCCCCACCCGGCGGCGCAGCCGGGCCGGCAGCACCTGCTCCAGCTTCGCCAGGGCCCGTACGGAGGCCTCCTCGACCCCCTCGATCGCATGCCCGGCCCCCGCCCGCAGCCCCACCGCGATCGCCACCGCCTCCTCGTCGTCGAGCAGCAGCGGCGGCATCGCCGCGCCCGCGACCAGCCGGTACCCGCCGACGGCGCCCAGCGTGGCCTCCACCGGGTACCCCAGCTCCCGCAGCCGCTCGATGTCCCGCCGGATCGTCCGCGAGCTCACCCCCAGCCGCTCCGCCAGCTCACTGCCCGGCCACTCGCGCGGGGTCTGGAGCAGGGACAGCAGGGTGAGCAGCCGGGCGGGTGTGTCGTTCATCCTTCAAGATTGCCAGGGAAATAGGACACACTGTGGCCTAGATCCCGTCTAGGTTTCTCCCCATGAGCACCGAGACGCCCACAGCATCGCCCGAAAGAGAGAACGGGCCCGTACGAGAAGAAGAAGGGACCGCGGCTCCGGCGGCCGCGCCGGAGGCCTCCGCCGGCGCCCCGGCCGACCGCCTCCGCTGGCTGGCGCTGGCCATCGTGATGACCGCGTCCTTCATGGACCTGGTCGACGTCACGATCGTCAACATCGCGATACCCAGCATGCGCCAGGACTTCGGCGCCTCCACCAGCGCCATCCAGTGGATCACCGCCGGCTACGCGCTCGCCTTCGCCGCAGGCCTGATCACCGGCGGCCGTCTCGGTGACATCTACGGCCGCAAGCGCCTCTTCCTCGTCGGCGTCGCCGGCTTCACGGTCGCCTCGCTGCTCTGCGGCATCGCCCCCGACCCCTCGATGCTCGTCGCCTCCCGCCTCCTCCAGGGCGGCATGGCGGCCATGATGGTCCCGCAGGTCCTCGCGATCATCCACGTCACCTTCCCGCCGCACGAGCGCGGCAAGGTCTTCGGCATGTTCGGCGCGATCGTCGGCCTCGGCGCGGTCTCCGGACCGCTGCTCGGCGCACTGCTCACCGAGTGGAACCTCTTCGGCCTCGAATGGCGCACGATCTTCCTGATCAACCTGCCCGTCGGCATCGCCGCCGTGATCCTCGGCCGCAAGTTCATCTCCGAGTCCAAGGCCCCCAAGGCCCTGCGCCTCGACCTGGTCGGCGTCGTCCTCGCGACCCTCGCGCTGGTGCTGCTGATCTACCCGCTCACCCAGGGCCGGGAGAACGACTGGCCGCTGTGGGGCTTCATCTGCATGATCGCGTCGCCGCTCGTCTTCGCCGCGTTCATCGTCTACGAGAAGTACAAGATCAAGAAGGACGGCTCCCCGCTCGTCGAGCTCTCCCTCTTCCAGGTCAAGAGCTTCGCCGGCGGCATCACGGTCCAGCTGGCCTTCGGCCTGGCCACCGGCATCTTCTTCCTGGTCTGGACGCTCTACATGCAGATGGGCCTCGGCTGGACCCCGCTGCACGCCGGCAGCACCGGCATCCCCTTCTCCATCGCCGTCTCCGTCGCCGCCGGCCTCTCCGTCGAGAAGCTCGTCCCGCGCTTCGGCCGCAAGGTGCTCCAGGCCGGCGCGCTGACCATGGCCGCGGGCCTGCTCCTCTACATCTGGGAGTCCCAGCGCTACGGGATGGAGATCTCCTCCTGGCAGATGGCCCCCCCGCTGATCGTCATGGGCATCGGCATGGGCCTGATCGTCGCCCCGCTGAACGACACCATCCTGTCCCAGGTGCCGCGCGAGCACGCCGGTTCGGCCTCCGGCCTGATCAACACCACCGGCCAGATGGGCAACGCCCTCGGCCTCGCCCTGACCTCCGTCGTCTTCTTCGGCTCGATCGACGACGACCGGGTCCTCGGCGCGCCCTATGTCGACGCCTTCCGCGGCGCGCTGTGGTGGGTCGTGGCGGTGCTCGTCGCGATCTTCGCGGTGATGTTCGTCCTGCCGCGCAAGCAGGTCCCGATCTCGGAGCGCGAGGGCGCCGTCGAGCAGGCCTGAGCCCTCGGCGGTACCCGCACGGACATGTCCGCCCCCGTGGGCGGGCATGTCCGTTTTTCTTGGTTTCTTCCCGCTTGTGGGCGTACGGTAGGGGGAAACCCACTCGAACGGGCAGAGAGCGGAAGCGAACCCACATGTACGCACCCGAGCGCCAGCAGGAGATCCTGCGCCTCGCCCATGAGGCCGGACGGGTCGACGTGCTCTCCCTCGCCGAACGATTCCAGGTCACCGCCGAGACCGTGCGCCGCGACCTGACCGCCCTCGACCGGGCCGGCCTGCTCCGCCGGGTGCACGGCGGGGCCATCCCGGCCGGCCGCCTCGGCTTCGAACCCGACCTCACCGCACGCGAGACCACCTCCGGCGACGAGAAGGACCGCATCGCCGCCGCCGCCCTCGCCGAACTCCCCGCCGGCGGCAGCGTCATCCTCGACGCCGGCAGCACCGTCGCCCGCCTCGCCGACCGCATCCCCGTCGACACCGTGCTCACCGTGGTCACCCACGCCCTGCCCGTCGCCGCCCGGCTCGCCGGGCACCCCGGAATCGACCTCCACCTCGTCGGCGGCCGCATCCGCCACCGCACCCGGGCCGCCGTCGACGCCTGGGCGCTGCGCGCCTACGCCGAGATCCGCGCCGACGTCCTCTTCCTCGCCACCAACGGCTTCGACGCCGACGCCGGACTCACCACCCCCGACCCGGCCGAGGCCGCCGTCAAACGCGCCGCGATCGCCGCCGCCCGCCGGGTGGTGCTGCTCGCCGACTCCGCCAAGGCCGGCCAGGAGCGCTTCGCCCGCTTCGGCTCCCTCGCGGACGTGTCCCTCCTCATCACCGATACCGGGCTCGCCCCGGCCGACAGGGCCGCCGTCGAGGCCGCCGGTACGGAAGTCGTGCTCGTATGATCCTCACCGTCACCCCCAACCCCTCCCTCGACCGGACCTACGAAGTGCCCTCGCTGGGCCGGGGCGAGGTGCTCAGGGCCGCCGCCGGAGACCGGGTCGACCCCGGCGGCAAGGGGGTCAACGTCTCACGGGCCGTCGCCGCCGCCGGCGTGCGCACCACCGCCGTCCTCCCGCTCGGCGGCACCCCCGGCGCCCTGCTCGCCGAACTCCTCGGCGCCCAGGGCGTGGACGTCACCGCCGTCTCCATCGCCGGGCAGACCCGCTCGAACATCTCCCTCGCCGAACCCGACGGCACCCTGACGAAGGTCAACGCCGCCGGCCCGGAACTCTCCGCCCGCGAGGCGGCCCTGCTCCTCGACACCGTCCGCACCTGCGCCGGCGCCCCCGAATGGATCGCCTGCTGCGGCAGCCTCCCGCCCGGCCCCGGCCCCGGCTGGTACGCCGAACTCGTCGCCCGGGCCCGGGAGACGGGCGCCCGCGTCGCCGTCGACACCTCCGGCCCGGCGCTCCTCGCCGCCCTCCCGGCCCGCCCGGACCTGGTCAAGCCGAACGCCGCGGAACTGGCCGAGGCGGTCGGCCGCCCCCTGGCCACCCTCGGCGACGCCGTCAAGGCCGCGGGGGAGCTCGTCGAACGGGGCGCGGGCGCGGTCCTGGCCTCCCTCGGACGGCACGGCCAGCTCCTGGTCGACGCGGAGGGCGCCCTCCACGGCACGGCGCCGGCCGGAGCGGTCCGCAGCGACGTCGGCGCCGGCGACGCCGCCCTGGCCGGCTTCCTCACCGCCCGGGGCACCGGCCCCGCCGCCCTCGCCCGCGCCCTGGCGCACGGGGCGGCCGCCGTACGGCTCCCCGGCAGCGCGATGCCGACCCCCGCCGACCTGCGCCCGGAGGAGGTCCGGATCACCCAGGACATCCCCCTGGACCTGCCCCTGCACTGACCCCCGGCCGCCCCGCGACCGGGCGGCCGGTACCACCTGACGCGGCGGCCACCGCCGGCCGGTGCCACCGCCGGCCGGTGCTACCGGACGCGGGTGCGCAGCTCCATGGCCCCGCGCGCGGCGGCCTCGTCCCCGTAGACCTCGCACATGTGCCGCCCGTCCGGCGTGGCCGTGTGCTCGACCTCCCACAGGCTGAGCTCGGTCCCGTCCAGCAGGACGAAGGCGTGCTCGTACAGGCTGAAGCCGGCGTCCCGCCCGTCGGCCAGGGACTGCCGGCCGCCGAAGGCCTGGGTGATCTGGTGGGCGTACGCCGAGCGCAGCAGCACGGCCACCTCCTCCCCGGGGCGGTCGGCGTTCTCCGCGCGCCGCAGCACCCGGCGGGCGTGGTCGGCGGACTCCTCCTCCGTGTACTCGCGGTGGCGCTCCCCGAGGGCCGGGGCGGCGAACAGGGCGCTCAGCAGCACCAGGTCCTCCTCCGTCCCGTCCACCCCCCAGCCCAGGTCCCCGTCCGCCTCGCCGGCGCCCGGCTCGGGCCCCTCGTACAGGGCCGGTTCCGCGGCGGCCTCGCCGAACAGCCGGGACCCGGCCAGCGCGAGCTCGTCCCGCCCGGCGAACACCTCGTGGCGGGGGCCGCGATCGCCCGTCAGCCGGTACGCCAGCTCCCACAGCGAGGCCGTCTCACCGTCGGCGAGCAGGTAGGTGTGCCGGTGGGTCTCCCGCCACAGCCCCGCCGACGGGCTGTGGTGCGTGGTGTAGAGGGAGGAGCTGTGGGCGAGCGCGGTACCGAGGCGCTCGACCAACGCGTCGGGAAGGTCGAAGGAGTTGAGGGCGCGGCCCAGGAGTCGCTCGAGGTGCGCCTCGGTTGTCTCGTACGGATCGCTCAAGGTGGGCTCCAGGCCGTCGCAGCTTGTCACTTCGCGGAAGCACAACGTAGCCCCTGGCTCTGCTATCACGTCCGGGATTCGGTAAAACGTCCGGGAAGCATCAGGGGTTCCCGCCACACCTTCAGGTCAACTTGCCCGGGAATGGCCAGGGTTCGTCAGGGTTCGCGGTAGTGCGCGGGAGTATGGGTGGCATGGCAACGAACACAGTGGACGTCCCGCGCCAGCGGCGGCGCTCCGGTACCCGCGCCGAGGACGGACCCGACGCCCCCAGGTCCCTCGCCTGGCTGCTGGTGGCCACCGGGGCCGCCGGGCTGCTGGCCTCCTGGGTGATCACCCTCGACAAGTTCCTCCTGCTGGAGGACCCGGACTTCAAGCCCGCCTGCAGCCTCAACCCCGTCGTGTCCTGCGGCAGCGTCATGAAGAGCGCGCAGGCGGCCGTCTTCGGCTTCCCCAACCCGATGCTCGGGCTGGCGACCTACGGGGTCGTGGTCTGCGTGGGCGCGGGGCTCCTCGCCGGGGCCCGCCACCACCGCTGGTTCTGGCTGGGACTGAACGCCGGCACGGCCTTCGGCACCGGCTTCTGCGCCTGGCTGATGGTCCAGTCGCTCTACTCGATCAACGCGCTGTGCCTGTGGTGCTGTCTGGCCTGGGTGGCGACGCTGCTGATGTTCTGGGCGGTCACGGCCCACAACGTCCGGACCGGCCGGCTGCCCGCGCCCGGCCCGCTGCGGGCGTTCTTCACCGACTTCGCCTGGGCCCCGCCCGCCCTGCACCTCGGGGTGATCGGGATGCTGGTCCTGACCCGGTGGTGGGACTTCTGGACGGGTTGAGGGGCCGGACGGGGTAGCGGCGGGGCCCGGACGCGTACGAGGGCCCCGGCGGCTGGACGCCGCCGGGGCCCTCGTCACTTCGCTCCACGGGCCGTCGCGGCCCTAGACCAGAAGGGGTGGAGCTCGGTCAGCTGCCGGAGGAGACGTTGCCGGAGAGGACCGGGATGTTGTCCAGGATGTGCGAGAGCGGCTCGTCGCCCTTGGCCTGGGTCGAGTTCTCGGTGCACTGCTGGTTCTGCGGGTTGGACAGGACGTTGATGTCCTGGACGCCGACGTTGACCAGGGCGACCAGCGACTGGGCGTTGACCTTGACCGGCAGACCGACGCAGGGCTTGTTCAGGGTGCCCTGGACCAGGCTGAGCTGGGGGCTCATGTCGCCGGCGGTCTTCTGGTTGCCGTAGATCTGCTGGGCACCGTTGCCGTTGACGGTGTTGATCCCGTTGTCGTTGCCGATGGCCATGGCCGGGGCGGCAGCGGCGGCGCCGGCGCCGACGGCAACGGCGGAGACCGCGGCGGCGGTCATGATCTTCTTGAACATCATCGATCCTTCTGTCGCACGAGTGCCCGCTAGTGGAGCGCCCTGATCAACAGCCCGCCGGGGGGCATGGTTGCGCTGCTTCACTCAAACGGCCCGTCCGCGCCCGGGTTTTCCCCGGCGTGGGTGAGGCCCCTGCGGACACCTGCGCGAAGGCCGTACGCAGCCCCAGGGGTGCCCGGGGGCGCTCAAGATCCTGTTGCGCTCCGTGGAGGGTGTTCGCACGGTGGGTGAGTAAGTGGACTACCCGAGTCCGCTTATGCGCGACCACCTCGAAGGATTCCTCATGCACTCCACCAAGGCGTCCCGCCTCCGCGTCCTCGTCCCGTCGGCCCTCGCCGTCGTCATACTGTCCGGCGCGGCCGCCCCCGCGGGCGCCGCGGACGGCCAGGGCGCCGCCGCCGTCGAGAGGAAGGCGGCGGCCGTGCAGCAGCAGATCGAACGGCTGGAGGCGGCGGCGGAGTCCTCGGAGCGGGTCGCGGCCGGCCCGATCGACGACCTGCTCGGGAGCCTCACCAAGATCCTGGGCGACCTCCTGGGCTCGCTCACGGGCCTGCTCGGCGGGATCAAGCTCCCACCGATCGAGGTGCCGAAGCTCCCCGAGATCAAACTGCCGGACCTGCCGGTCACCGTTCCCAAGCTGCCGGACCTCCCGGTCGCCGTCCCCGGTGTCCCGGCGGCCCCGGCCGTCCCCGCCGTCCCCGCCGTCCCGGCGGTGCCCGCGGTCCCGCCGGTGGCCGGTGCGGCTCCCGCCGTCCCGAGCCTCCCCGACCTCGACATCCCCGACATCCCCGTCAGCAACTAGAAAGCGGCCACGGCGGACCCCAACGGGCAGGATGGTTACGACTATTGGGCTGAACAGGTCAGATCTGGCCGTCGGCCGTGTCCGTCTGGGATGGTGGACCGTTTCGCTCGGTGTGAGCCCCGGGACCGGGGCAGGACATCGAACGAGAAGGTGCACTCCCCATGAACTCTGCTGCCAAGAAGGCCGCCGTGGCCCTGGCCTCCGCTGGTCTCGCTGTGGCCGGTGCCGCCGGCGCCGCTTCCGCCGACAGCCAGGCCGAGGGCGCGGCCGTGGGCTCCCCGGGTGTCCTCTCGGGCAACCTGGCCCAGGTCCCGGTCCACGTCCCGGTCAACGTCTGCGGCAACTCCGTGAACGTCATCGGCGCCCTGAACCCGGCGTTCGGCAACGTCTGCGTCAACGACTGACGTCCGTCCAGTCGGCACCACGTGACCGTGGGCGCCACCGGCCTCGCCGGTGGCGCCCACGGTCGTGTCGGGGGCCGTCTCAGGCGCCCCCGGGCGCCGTCACTTGCCGCCGTTGAGGTTCACTCCGCCGAGCAGCGGCGAGGCCTTGGTCGCCCCGTTCGCCAGGCCGAGGGCCGTGCCCGGGACGTCGTTGCGGATCTTGTTGACGCCCTGCGCGGTGTGGACCACCTTGCCGACGGTGTCGCCCTGCTCGGCCAGCGCGTTGCCCGCCGTCTGGGGGAGCGCCTCGGAGACGGGGTTCACGGAGTCCAGCACCTCGGTCAGCCCGCCCGTCGCGCTCATGGGGGGCATCGCGGGGGCGTCGGCCGCGAAGGCGGGGGCCGTGGCGCCGAGGGCGGCGACCGAGCCGACGACTACGGCGGCGACCTGGGAGAGCTTCATTGGTGAAATCCTCTTCTTTTTCGTGGACCGAGGCGTCAGCGGCGACCGGCTCGCCGCTTTCGTCCTGGGTAACGATTCCCGGCCGCTCCGGAAACGCCGGGCGCGCGGGCGCACGGCAGCGGCCGGAGAATCCGAGGGCGGATTCTCCGGCCGATATTTCTTCCGATTACCGGTATTCCCGTCAGGTGGCGCTCGACCTCCGGTAGAGAATCGCGCCGCCGAGGACCAGGGCCGAGGCGAGGGCCGCCATGGCCCCCAGCTCACCGGCGCCGGTGGCCGCCAGCTGCGGCCCGGCGTGGGCCGGCGCGGGCGCGGGCGCGGGGAGCGTCACGGGAGGCGCGGCGGCCGGGACGGGCGCCGGAGCGGGAGCGGGCGCGGGGGGCAGGTGCACCGGGAGGTCGCCGGCCGGGGCGGCCGGAGGCTGGTCGGCCGGGCGGACGACGTCCGGTACGGGGACGGGCGCCGGTACGGGCCGCTCCGGCTGGCTGCCGTGCGGCGGCCGGGGCGCCGGGAGCTCCTGCGCGGGCGGCGCGGGGGCGGGCTGGGCCCCGGGCGCCGGTGCGGGCTGCGGGACGGGGGCCGGGAGGGTGTGAGGCTGCTCCTCGACCGGGGCCGGGAGCGTCTCGGCGTGCTCCTGCGGCGGTACGGGGGCCTGCGGCGCGGGCGCGGGCGCCGGGGCCGGAGCGGGGAGCGGGGCCGGGAGCGGGGCCGGGAGCGGGGCGGGGTGCTCCGCCGCGGGCGGTGCGGGGGCGGGCGCGGGCCGGGGGGCCGGCCTGGGCTGCGGCTTGGGCGCGGGGGGCGCCGGGTGCGGGGCCGGGTGCTCCGCGTGGGGGGCGGGCGGGTGGTCGTCGCACTCCTCCTTCCCGCCGCGCGGACCCCGGTCGTCCTCGCCGGAGCCGCCGTAGGCGTCCTCGTGGCGGGGCGCCTGCTGCCGGGGGGCCTCGTGGCGGACCTCCTCGGGGCGGGGCGCCGCGTGCCGGGGGGTCTCGGGGCGCGCCTGCTCGGGGCGGGGGGCCGCGTGCCGGGGGGCGTGCGTGCGGGGTGCCTCGTCGCCGCGCTCCCCGTAGCCGCCCTCGTCCTCCCGCTGCGCGGGCAGCGCGTGCCGGCCGCCGCCCTGGCGCTCCTCCAGGTAGCGCTCGAAGGCCTCGGCGTTCTCGGGGCTGAGGTAGCGCTCGTAGTCGTGGTGGCCGGCGTCGGAGCCGGTCGAGGTGACGCAGGTGTTCCCCATGGAGGGGTTGAGCGCCGCGCCCGCGTCCACGCTGTTGCCGCACACGTTCGGCGAAAAGGTGATCGGTACCGAGACGCTGTTGCCGGACAGCACGCCCGGCGAATGCGCGGCCTCGGCCATCGCCCCGGGATGCGCGTAGGCCGCGCCGGTCGCGATCGACAGCAGACTCGAGGCGGCCGCAGCCGTGAGCACCCCCTTGCCCAGTACCTGTCGGCTCAGTACCTGTCGCATGGGTCCTTCCCTGTCTACCGGCGCGGGGGCCGGTCCTGAATCGAAGAGGGCCTCGGAGTGCACCGCCGTGCACTCCGAGGCCACCCGAGGAGGTTGGCCCTCGCGGGCCAGGCGCTTCGTCAGTTGTTGACGCAGGTGTTGCCGAACGCGGGGTTCAGCAGGCCGACCAGCTGGGCGGTGTTGCCGCAGACGTTCACGGGGATGTGCACGGGGACCTGGACGAGGTTCCCGGAGAGGACGCCCGGGGAGCCGACGGCCTTGCCCTCGGCGGCCGAGTCGGCCATGGCGGGGGAGGCGGCACCGGCGGCGACGAGGACGCCGGTGGCCATCACCACTGCCTTCTTGTACTTCATCTGAATTCGATCCTTCCCGCAGAGGTCTGTCCGCTGCATACACAAGAACGAGTGGGGCGGAGAAAAGAAACCGCAGAATCCCGGTATTTCCGAGGGGTGTCGGAGAATTCACTCGGATGATCCGGCGGTGTGTTCGGAGAATTCTGTCCGATTTATCGAGGGAGTGGAATTCCCACACCGGATACGCGGCGAGGCCGCCGCGACCCGGTGGGTGCGACGGCCTCGCGCGGTGCGGCCTCGGTCAGCTGCCGGCGGAGGCGTTGCCGGAGAGGACCGGGATGTTGTCCAGGATGTGCGAGAGGGCCTCGTCGCCCTTGGCCTGGGTGGAGTTCTCGGTGCACTGCTGGTTCTGCGGGCTGGACAGGACCGGGATGTCCTGGACGCCGACGTTGACCAGGGCCAGGATCGACTGGGCGTTGACCTTGGCCGGCAGGGCGATGCAGGGCTTGTTGAAGGAGCCCTGGATCAGCGCCATCTGCGGGCTCATGTTGCCGTAGGTGGCCTGGTTGCCGTAGATCTGCGCGGAGTTGTTGCCGTTCACGGTGTTGATGCCGTTGTCGTTGCCGATGGCCATCGCCTGCGGGGCCATGGCGGCGCCGAGGCCGACGGTGGAGGCGGCAACCGCTGCGCCGGCTACAAGCTTCTTGATCATTATCGTCCCTTTTTTGCAGGATTGCCCGGTACTGGAGCACCCGGCTCAACGGCCGGGCTCCGGTTCGGGTTGCGTCGCTTCACCCGGATGCCGCCGTTTCGGGCGGCGCGGTTGACGGTCAGGCGTTCACGCAGTGGTTGCCGAAGGCGGGGTTCAGCAGGCCGACCAGCTGCGCGGTGACGCCGCAGACGTTGACCGGGACGTCGACGGGCACCTGGACGAGGTTGCCGCTCAGCACGCCGGGGGAACCCGCGGCCAGGCCCTCGGCCGCCGCGCCGTCGCCGCCGTGCGCGGAGGCGAGGCCCGCGCCGCCCATCAGCAGGGCGGCGCCCGCGAGTGCCACCGTCGTGCCGCGCATCAGCCTCTTCTTCATCTCCGTATTCCTTTCGGTTCGAACCTCGAACAACGATGCACCCGCATAACGACGCGCCCACCGGCAGGGTGCGTGTTATCGCCCGAAAGGCCGTACGAGCGAGTCCGACGTGATTTCCAGCCCGATTTCTGACAAAGTTCACTCCTGTTTTGTCCCCCTGATCGAAAATGGAGACAGGGTCATGGGTTCCTCCCGCAGAATCCTCGGCGCACTCGGCCTGCTGTCCTGCCTCACGCTTTCCGTCCAGGCCCCCTCGGCGGGGGCCGCGGTTCCCGCCGCGGCGCGCGAAATGCCCCGTATCCCCTTCACCCAGCGTTACCAGGCGGAGCTGCACGGGGGGCTCGTCCGGGCCTCGAACTCGGCGATCAGCTGCCGGCGCGAGGAGTCCCCGCAGGCCGAACCGTGCGCGGAGGTCAAGAAGGGCGCGGCCGGGACCAACGGCGACTTCGAGATGTTCTACGACGAGGTCGACAAGGACCCCGACACCTACAACTCCACCCGGGCCGAGCTCAAGGTCCCGCACGGCGCGAAGGTGGCGTACGCCCGGCTCTACTGGGGCGGGAACCTGCGGGTGGGGGAGCAGAAGCCGCCGGAGGACAACGGCCGCGTGCTGGTCGCCGAGCCCGGGGGCGCGTACAAGCCGGTGATCGCCGACACGGTGATCGGGCACCGCAGCGACGCGGGCAGCGACGCCTACCAGGCCTCCGCCGACGTCACCCCGCTGGTGCGCGAGGGCGGGGCGGGGATGTGGACCGTGGCCCAGCTCAACGTCGCCATGGGGCACTCGGAGACGGGCGCCTGGGGCGGCTGGACGCTGGTGGTCGCCTACGAGCACCCGCAGGAGCCGCTGCGCCGGGTCGCGCTGTGGGACGGCTTCGAGTCGCTGGCCGCGGGGGCCGGCCGGGGTGCCGCCGACACGGTGGAGGTCGCGGGCCTGGACGCGCCGCCGGGGGCGGCGGGCAAGGCCGGGGTGGTCGCGTACGACGGGGACCGCGGGGTCCTGGGGGACTCGCTCACGGTGACGGCCGACAGCGGGCGCCGGATCAGCGTCAGCGACGCTGAGAACCCCTTCAACGACGTCATGAATTCCACGATCACGGAATTCGGACATTCCGCATTCGTGCGACAGCCTGAAAATATTAATAATCTCGGATATGACGCGGACGTGTTCGACCTGAGTCCCGCCCTGTCCGGTGGCGCCCGCAGCCTGAACTTCAAGTTCACGGGCGAAAGTCAGGGTCAATTCCTCGGTGTGCTCTTCGTTCAGACAGACGCGCGCCGCTGAGCGCAGGAGACCGCTCCACGTGCCGAAACACCCCACGCCGGCCGGCTCCCCGGCCGCGCGGTCCTTCACCGTCCTGCACCTCGTCCAGCCCGTCGAGGGCGGCGTCGCACGGGTCGTCACCGACCTCGCCGCGGCCCAGTGCGCCGCCGGGCTGCGCGTCGTCGTCGCCTGCCCGGACGGCGGCGTCCTCGCCGACGGGGCCCGCGCCGCCGGCGCCGAGGTGCGCGTCTGGCGCGCCGGACGCTCCCCCGGACCCGGGCTGCCCGCCGAGGTCCTCGGCGCCGCCCGGCTGATCCGCCGCGTCCGCCCCGACCTGCTGCACACCCACAGCGCCAAGGCCGGACTGGCCGGGCGGATGGCCGTACGGGGCTCCCTGCCCACGGTGTTCCAGCCCCACGCCTGGTCCTTCGACGCCGTCGGCGGCACCACCGCCGCCCTCGCGCTGCGCTGGGAACGGGCCGGCGCCCGCTGGGCCGACCGGGTGCTCTGCGTCAGCGAGGCCGAACGCCGGGCCGGCGAGTCCGAGGGCATCGCCGCCCGCTGGGCCGTGATCCGCAACGGCGTCGACCTCACCCGCTTCCGCCCCGGCCACACGGACCCCGCCCGCGACCGCGCCGGGGCCCGCGCCGCGCTCCCGCTGCCCGCCGCCCTCCAGGGCGGCGGCCCGCTCGCCGTCTGCGTCGGCCGGCTCTGCCCCCAGAAGGGCCAGGACGTCCTGCTGCGGGCCTGGCCGGAGGTCTCGGCGACCGTCCCCGGCGCCCGCCTCGCCCTGGTCGGCGACGGCCCCGACGCCGAACGGCTGCGCCGCGCCGCACCCCCCGGAGTCCACTTCGCCGGGGCCGCCGCCGACATCCGACCGTGGCTTCGGGCCGCCGATCTCGTTGTACTGCCGTCGCGGTGGGAAGGCATGGCGCTCGCCCCCCTCGAAGCCATGGCCTGTGGCCGACCGGTCCTGGTCTCCGACGTCAGTGGTGCGCGGGAGAGCCTGCCGTCCGGCCACGGACGGCTCTGCCTGGTACCTCCGGAGGACCCGACGGCGCTGGCCAAGGCCCTGGGACGGCTGCTCGCCGAACCGCGGCTGCTCACCGAACTCGGGGAGCAGGCCCATCAGCACGCCCGGACCGAGTTCGACGTGCGGCGGACCACGGACGCGGTCACCGGCCTGTACCACGAACTGCTGGGCAGGCCCCGGCCCTTGAACCAGGAGCGCATCAGCCGATGACGATGGACAGCGCACCCGCCCGGCACACCGGGGGGCAGAGCGGCACGGGGCACGCGGGCGGCAGCGCCTTCGCCTCCGTGGCGCCGGCCGTCCCCCCCGCCGTGTCACCCGCCGCCGCACCGGCCGCGGCGCCCGCCGCCCCGCCCGCGGCGAACCGCCGCGCCGCGACCGCCATCCACCCGCCGCGCGGACCCCGCGCCGACCGGGCCCGTCCCGCCGTCCGCCCGGCCCGCGTCCGCCGCGACCGGGGCCCCGCCGCACTGCGGGCCGCCGACGCGCTGGCCGTCGCCGTCACCGTGGCCGTCCTGCCCGGGCCCCCGCTCCCGCCCCAGGCCACCGCGGCGGCCGCCGCCCTGCTCGTCGCCGCCAACGCCGCCCTCCAGGCGGGCGCCGGCCTCTACGGGCCCCGCCTCGCGCCCTCCGCCCTCCTCGAACTGCCCGCCCTCGCCGGCCGGGCCGCCGCCCTGTGGTGCGCGGCCGCCGCCGTGCTCGCCGCCGCCGCGCCCGAGCGGGCCCTCGGCTGGAACACCCTGCTCACCGCCGTCTGCCTGCACGTCGTCCTCGCCTGCGCCGGACGCGGGGCCGTCCACCAGGCGTGGCGCCGCTCCGCCGTCCGCCGGCCCGTCTCCACCCTGGTCGTCGGCCCCGGGGAGGGCGCCGGCGCCGTCGCCGCGGCCCTGCACGGCCGCCCCGAGTACGGGCTGCGGCCCGTCGGGATCGCCGACACCACCGAGCCCGCCGACGGGGAGGGCGGCCCGCTGCCCGTACTCGTCACCCACGAGGACGTCCGGCGCGCCGTCATCCAGAACTCCGTGCGCTGCGCCGTCTTCACCCGCCCGCCCGAGGCCGACGAGCGCACCGCCGCCCTGGTCCGCCTCTTCCACGACCACGGCTGCCGGCTCTGGCTCGCCGACCCCGCCGGCACCGCCAAGGTCACCGGCATGCGCGTCGCCCACCCCGCCGACCAGCTGTGGGGACACGCCGTCCAGCCCCTGCTGCCGCGCCCCGCCCGGCCGCTGGAGCGGTCCGTCAAGCGGGTCGTCGACTCCGCCCTCGCCGCCCTCGCCCTGCTCGCCGCCGCCCCCGTCATGGGCGCCTGCGCCCTGGCCGTACGCCTCTCCGACGGGCCCGGGGTGATCTTCCGGCAGGAGCGGGTCGGGCTCTACGGACGGTCCTTCACCCTGCTGAAGTTCCGCACCCTGCGCGCCGACGAGCACGAGTCCGCCACCCGCTGGACCGTCGCCGGCGACCGCCGGATGAGCCCCGTCGGCTCCTTCCTGCGCAAGTCCTCGCTGGACGAGCTCCCGCAGCTGTGGAACGTGGTGCGAGGTGACATGAGCCTGGTCGGTCCGCGTCCCGAACGCCCCTTCTTCGTCGCCAAGTTCGCCGCCGTCCACCCCGGCTACGAGGCCCGCCACCGGATGCCCGTCGGCATCACCGGGCTCGCCCAGATCAACGGGCTGCGCGGCGACACGTCCATCGAGGACCGGGCCCGCTTCGACAACCACTACATCGACACCTGGTCGCTCTGGCAGGACCTGTGGATCCTGGCCCGCACCGCCGCCTCCTTCTTCCGCTTCCGGCTGGGCGGGAGCTGAGCCATGAGCCTCGCCGCCCCCGCCCGCCTCCCCGCACGCCCGGCCGTCGCGTCCGCAGCGGCCGACGCGCTGCGCCGGCACTGGCCGCTGCTGCCGCTCGCCGCGACCGTCCTGCTCCTGCTCGCCCCGCTCCCGGCCGGGGACGCCACCGCCTCCGGGAAGGTCGGCCCCGCCGACGCCGCCTCCCTGCTGCTCGCCCTCGTCTGCGCCGTACAGGCCCTGCGCGGGCGGGTGCGGACCCTGAACCCGCTGGGCGTGCTCGTCCTCGGGACCCCGGGGATCGGGCTCGCCGTCTCCACGATGACCGCCGGCGACCCGTACGCCGCCCTCCCCGGGTTCGTGCGCTACCTCCAGGTGTTCGTCCTGGTCCCGGCCGCCGTGGTGCTGCTGGTGCGCGACGCCCGCGAGTTCCGGCTGGCCGCCGGGTGCTTCGTGGTGCTCGGGCTGGTCCAGGGAGCGGTGGGGGTCGTGCAGTACGCCACCCACACCGGGGCCTCCTACCAGGGCGAGGACATCCGCGCCGTGGGCACCTTCGGCCCCGGCGACGTCATGGGCATGGCCACCGTCGTCGCCTACGGGCTGATCGTCGCCACCGCCGCCGGGCTCGCCCCGGGACTGCCCCGCACGGTCCGGCGGGCCGCCGGCGGCTGCGCCCTGGTGCTCGTCGTCCCGCTGGTGCTGTCCTTCAGCCGCGGCGCGTGGATCGCCACCGTCGGCGCGGCCCTGCTCGTGATGTGCCTCGCCGGGATCCGGCGGGCCCTGGCGGTGCTGCTGGCCCTCACCGCCCTCGGGGTGGTGCTCGTCGGCGGGCTCGGGCTGGGCTCCGAGATGGTCGCCGAACGGCTGGGCTCGATCACGCGGGTCTCCAGCGCCCCCGACCAGTCGGTGACCGACCGCTACACGATGTGGGCCGCCGCCGAGTCGATGTGGCGTGAACGCCCCGCCGTCGGCGTCGGACTCAAGGGCTTCCCCGCGCACCGCGACGGACACTCCTCGCTGGGCCTGTCCTCCGGCAGCGACACCGCGGGCGCCGGACAGGCCTTCATGAAGCAGCCGCTGCTCTCCCCGCACAACATGTACCTGCTGGTCCTCGGCGAACAGGGGCTGGTCGGACTGCTCGCGCTGGTGGGCGGCTGGGCCGCCCTGCTCGTCGCGGGACTGCGCCGGTACGCGGTGGCCTCCGGCGGTTCCGGCGGCTCCGGCGGCTCCGGCGGTTCCGGCGGGGCCCGCGACGGGATGCGCGACTGCGGGCTGATCGCCCTCGGCCTGTTCACCTGGCAGCTGACCGACTTCCTCTACGCGGACATCGGCGGCCCCTCCACCGTCCTCACCGGTGTGATCATCGGGCTCGCGGCCTGGTGGGCCCTGCCCTCCCCCGTTCCCGCGGCCACCGCCGCCCCGGCCCGCCCGCCCGCCGACGGGCCGGCCGTCCGGTGACCGACACGACCCCCTGGCGGCGGCCCGCGCCCCCGGCGAGCGACCTCGCCGCGGCCGCGGGCCCCGCCGCCGTTCCCGCCGGCCGTGCGGGAACGGGCGCCGCCGCGGACCGGGCCCCCAGCGGGCCCGACCAGCCCGGCGGCAGGTCCGGCGCCCCGCTCGGCCGGTTCCTCGCCAAGGCCGCCGCCGTCACCGCCGGACTGACCGCCGCCGGGGCCCTCTTCGGCCTCGTCCGCGACCAGACCATCGCGCACCTCTTCGGCGCCGGACACGACAGCGACGCCTTCCTCATCTCCTGGACCGTCCCCGAGATGGCCTCGACCCTGCTGATCGAGGACGCCATGGCCCTGCTCATGGTCCCCGCCTTCAGCCAGGCCCTCGCCCGCCGCGCCGCCAGCCGGGCCGGGCTGACCCGCAGGGAAGCCCGCGCGGCCGACCCCGTACGCCTGCTCGTCGGGGCCACCCTGCCGCGCCTGATGGTCTTCCTCGCCGCCGTCGCCTCCGTCCTCGTCCTCGCCGCACCCCTGGTCGTCGACGTCCTCGCACCCGGCCTGCCCGACCCGGAACTGGCCGTCCAGTGCACCCGGATGACCGCCCTGACCGTCCTCACCTTCGGCCTCGCCGGATACTTCAGCGCCGCCCTGCGCGCCCACCGCTCCTTCCTGCCGCCCGCCGCCATCTACGTCTCCTACAACGTCGGCATCATCGGCACGATGGTCGCCCTCCACGCCGTGTGGGGCGTCCGCGCCGCCGCCGCCGGGGTCGCCGTCGGCGGACTGCTGATGGTCCTGGTCCAGCTCCCCGCGTTCATCCGCAACGTCGGCTTCGGACCGCCCCGCGCCAAGGCCGCCCCCCGCAGCCAGCGCGACCGCGACCGGCCCACCCTCATCGCCTTCGGCGTGATCGCCCCCGTCATCTCCTTCGCCGTCTTCCGCCAGTCCCAGGTCCTCGTCGAGCGCTTCCTCGCCGCCTCCCTGCCCCCCGGCGCCATCTCGCACCTCAACTACGCGCAGAAGGTCGCGCAGATGCCGATGGTGCTCTCCCTGATGATCTGCACCGTCACCTTCCCCGTCGTCGCCCAGGCCATGGCCGGCGGCGAACGCGAGAAGGCCCGCCGGCGCGTCGAACAGGACCTCGCGCTCGCCTCCCTCGCCGTCCTCCTGGGCACGGCCATGGTCATCGGATACGCCCCGCAGATCATCGAAGTCCTCTTCGAACGCGGCGCCTTCACCCACCAGGACACCCTCACCACCGCGTCCGTCATGCGCGTCTACGGCCTCGGCCTCCTCGGCCACTGCCTCGTCGGCGCCCTGTCCCGGCCCTTCTTCTCGACCGCCCGGCCCACCTGGTTCCCGGCGCTCGCGATGGGCGCCGGGCTGCTCGTCAACATCGCCGCCGGAGCCCTCTTCGTCGGCTGGTGGGGCACCTACGGCATCGCCGCCGCCAACGCCGCCGGCATCACCGCCACCGCCGCCCTGCTGCTCACCGGCATCGGTTCCCGCATCATCGCCATCCAGGCCCGCCGCGTCGCGATCAGCATCGGCCGCCTCGCCGTCGCGGCCGCCGCCGCCTGCGCCACCGGCTGGCTCGCCGGCCCGATGATCCCCGACCCGGCCCTCAGCGCGGCCCTCGGCTGCCTGCTCGTCCCGGCCATGTTCGGGGCCACCGGACTGGCCATGAGGGCCATGGAGATCACCGCCCTGCCCGGCCAGATCGCCCAGCTCGCCGCCCAGACCGCCGTCCAGATCACCCAGCTCACCCAGAGGTTCCGCAATGCCCGCTGACACCGACACGGCGCCCGCCGCCGTGGCGGCCGCCGCCCGCCGGACCCCCTCCCCGTGGGTCCTGATGTACCACTCCGTCGCCGAGTTCACCGATCCCGCCGAGGACCCCTACGGGATCACCGTCACCCCCGACACCCTCGAAGCCCAGCTGCTGTGGCTGCGCTCCCGCCGGCTGCGCGGGGTCGGCGTCGGCGAACTCCTGCGCGCCCGCGCCGCCGGACGCGGCCACGGGCTCGTCGGCCTCACCTTCGACGACGGCTACACCGACTTCCTGACCCGGGCCCTGCCCCTGCTGCGCCGCCACGACTGCACCGCCACCCTGTTCGTCCTCCCCGGACGGCTCGGCGTCGACAACGTCTGGGACCCGCTCGGCCCCCGCAAATCCCTCCTCACCGCCGAACAGATCCGCGAGGTCGCCGCCGACGGCCAGGAGATCGGCTCCCACGGACTCCTCCACCAGGACCTCACCACCACCTCCGACGACGTGCTCCGCCAGGAACTGCGCGGCAGCCGCGAACTCCTGCGCGAGCTCACCGGCACCCTCCCCGAAGGGTTCTGCTACCCCTACGGCCACCTCGACGCCCGCGTCGTCGACGCCACCCGCGCCGCCGGATACGGATACGCCTGCGCGATCTCCCCCGGCCGCCTCGCCGGCCGCCACGCCCTGCCCCGCACCCACGTCAGCCAGGCCGACGGCTCCGCCCGGCTGCGCATCAAGGAACTGCGGCACGAGGCGCGCGAGCTGCGGCGGAAGGTGCCGGTGCTGCGGTGAAGGCCCTCCACGTCATCACCGGACTCGGTGTCGGCGGCGCCGAACAGCAACTGCGGCTGCTGCTGCGCCACATGCCCATGCCCTGCGACGTCCTCACCCTCACCAACCCGGGCCCGGTCGCCGACGGACTGCGCGCCGACGGGGTCCGGGTCGTCCACCTGGGCATGAGCGGCAACCGCGACCTGGGCGCCCTGCCGAAGCTCGTCCGGTTCATCCGGCGCGGCCGCTACGACCTCGTCCACACCCACCTCTACCGGGCCTGCGTCTACGGGCGCCTCGCCGCCCGCCTCGCGGGCGTCCGGGCCACCGTCGCCACCGAACACTCCCTCGGCGAAGCCGAGATCGAGGGCCGGCCCCTCTCGCGCGGCGTCCGCTCCCTGTACCTGGCCAGCGAACGCCTCGGCGCGGCGACGGTCGCCGTGTCGGACACCGTCGCGGCCCGCCTGGAGGGGTGGGGGGTGCCCGCCGCCCGGGTCCACGTCGTCCCGAACGGCATCGAGGCCGCCCGCTTCCGCTTCGACGAGGGCGTCCGCCGCGCCACCCGCGCCCGCACCGGACTGCCCGAACGGGCCTTCGTGGTCGGCGGCGTCGGAAGGCTGGTGCCGGGCAAGCGGTTCGACGTCCTCGTCCGGGCCGTCGCCGCCCTGCCGGGGGCGCACCTGCTGCTGGCCGGGGACGGCCCGGAGCGGGCCGCGCTGCGCACCCTCGCCGCCGACCTCGGGGCGCAGGCGCGCATCCACCTGCTGGGGGAGCGGGACCCGCTGGGCGACGGCCCCGACGGGCGCACGCCCGGGATCCCCGCGCTGCTGGCCGCCATGGACGTCTTCGTGTCCCCGTCGCGGGAGGAGGCGTTCGGGCTCGCCGTGGTCGAGGCCCTCGCCGCCGGACTGCCCGTGCTGCACGTGACCTGCCCCGCCATCGACGACCTCCCCGCCGTCCAGGCGCCGGGAGCCCGGCGGATCGGCACCGGCACCGAGGAGCTGGTCGCCGCGCTGCGGGGGCACATGGAGGCGGGCGCGCGCCGGCTGCCGGCCCCGCCGGTGGTGCGCCGGTACGACATCGCGCGGAGCGCCGAGCGGCTGTTGGACGTCTACGGGCTCGCCCTGGCGCTGCCGGACTGAACCCCCTTCCTCTCCACCCACGTACCCCCCTTCTCCAGGAAGCGAGCACCCCCATGGCCGACAGCGCCGACCCGAAGAAGTCCGACCACCGCTCCGGAAGGAAGCGCGGCCTGCCGCCGCTGCCCGCGTGGTGGCCCCTGCCCGCCTGCGCCCTGCTCGGGCTGGCCGCCGGCGGGGTGTACGGGGTGGTCAGGGCACCCGAGTACGCCGCCACCGGCTACGTCGTCGCCGTACCGAACGAGACCACCGAGCCCGCCACCGCCCAGGGTTTCGCCCAGGCCTACGGGCGCATCGCCACCAGCAGCTCCACCCTCGCCTACGCCCAGCCCCGCGCGGGCGTCAGCGCGAGCCGGCTGCGCACGCAGGTCATGGTCGAGACCTCCCCCGACTCCCCGATGATCGCGATCACCGGGACCTCCCGCAGCGCCTCCGGGGCCGCCGACATCGCCAACGCCGTCGCCGACGCCCTCACGCTCACCAGCAACCAGGCCGCCAAGAACACCGGCGTGCAGCTGCTGCTGTTCAGCCAGGCCGTCGCGCCGAGCGAGCCCGCCTCCCCGTCCGCCTCGATCAGCGCCGCCGTCGGACTGTGCGCCGGCGGGCTGCTCGGAGGCCTGTGGCTGCTGGCCCGGCCCGCCCGCCGCAGGTCCGGGGTGCAGGGGTCCGCGACGCAGACGTCCGGGGCTCAGGCGGAGGAGGCCCGTCCGGCCGTCGAGGAGTACGCCTCGCTGCCCGCCCAGGGCGAGCACTCCGAGACCAAGGAGAAGGAGTCCGTGCGATGACGCGGGGCTCCGCCGGGGCCCTGACGGTGACGCTGTGCCGGGACTCCCGGCAGTTCGCGGCGCTGGAGGAGTCCTGGAACCGGCTCGTCCGGGAGTGTCCCACCGCCACCCCGTTCCAGAGCCACGCCTGGCTGCACTCGTGGTGGCTTTCCTACGGGAAGGACGGCCGGCTGCGGATCGTGCTCGTCCGGCGCGGCGAGGACCTCGTGGGCGCGGCCGCGCTGATGCTCGTCCACCGGCCGCTGCCGCGGCTGGTGCCACTGGGCGGGCCGATCACCGACTACTTCGACGTGCTCGTGTCGCGGGAGCACGCCGCCCAGGTCGTGCCCGCCCTGGCCCGGGGGCTGCACCGGGCGGCCCGCAGCGCCGTCGTCGACCTGCGCGAGGTACGGCCCGGGGCCGCCGCCGAGGCCGTGCTGGAGGCCTGGCCCGGGGTGTCCAGCAGGCTGACCGATTCCACCTGCATGGAGCTGCCCGCGCTCCCCTTCGACCAGCTCGTCAAGCGGATGCCCGCCTCCGGCGCCCAGCGGGTCCGCGCCAAGCTGCGCAAGACGGACGCCGCCGGGATCGAGGAGCACGAGGTCACCGAACACGAGGTGCCGCAGGCCGTCCGCACCCTGCTGCGGCTGCACGAGAAGCAGTGGCGCGGCCGCGGGGTGACCCCCGAGCACCTGCGGCCCCGCTTCGCCGAGCACCTGACCCGGGCCACCCGGCGCATGGTGCGGGCCGGGGAGGGCCGGCTGACGGAGTTCCGGCTGGACGGGAAGGTGGTGGCCGCCAACGTCACCCTGATGTCCGCCGCGCTCAGCGGCGGCTACCTGTACGGGGCGGACCCGGGCCTGCGCGAGCGGAAGGTGGACGTGGCCACGCTGCTGCTGCGCCACGAGGCCGGGCGGGCGCTGGAGGAGGGCCGGCCGGTGGTGAGCTTCCTGCGCGGCAACGAGCCGTACAAGAACCACTGGCGGCCGGAGACGGTCGTCAACCAGCGCCTCCTGCTGGCCACGCACGCGCTCGCGCCCCTGATGCGGCTGCACGAGTCGCAGGTCACGGGGCGCGAGCGGGCGGTGGGGGCGCTGCGCGAGAAGCTGCCGGCCGCCCGGGACTGGCGGGCGCGGCTGAACGAACTGCGGGTGCGATGACCCGGCTAGAACGGCCAGAACCCGGAGTCCCCGCCCCAGCCGCCGAGGTCGATGCAGACCGACTGCTTGCCCATCAGCTTGGAGAACCAGTCGCCGAAGTCGAGCGGCAGGCACCACTGCTTGCCGTTGACGGGCTGCTGGGGCTGCGGCTTGGGCTGGGGCTTCGGCTGCGGCTTCGGGGGCTGGGACGGCGGGGGGGTCGGCCGTGCGGGCCGGCTCTGCTCGGGATCGGGTTCGGGGGCGACCGGGGTCGGGGTCGGGGTGGGTACCGGCGGGACCACGGGCGGGACGGACACCTCGGGCTCCGGCGCCACGGGCGTGGGGACGGGCGGGGTCGGGACGGCCGGGACGGTGACGTCGGGGGAGGGGACGGGCGGGGTCGGGACCTGGGGGGTGGGGACCTGCGGGGTCGGGATCTGCGGGGTGGGCACGACCGGGGTGGGGATCACCGGCGTCGGGACCACGGGCGTGGGCACGACGGGGGTCGGGACCACCGGGGTCGGCACCACCGGGGTCGGGACCACGATCGGGCCCTGGTCGGCCAGCGCGTCGCGGAAGGCCTGCGAGGACCTCGGGTTCTGCTTGCACTGCCAGACGCCGTGCGGGCAGTAGTCGGTGATGGTGTGGTAGAGCGGGTGGTGCTCGTCGATCCAGCGGAGCATCCGCCGCACGTACTCCGGGTTGTCCCCGTTGCGGAACAGCCCCCACTCCGGGAACGAGATCGGCTTCCCGTGTGCTTTCGCGAAGTCGACGTGCTGCTGGAGCCCGTACGGCTGGCTGATGTGGTCGTCGAAGGTCCGGCCGGGACCCTGGTCGTACGAATCCATGCCGATGACGTCGACCACGTCGTCGCCCGGGTAGCAGGCGGTCCACGGGATCGCGTCGGTCCCCCGGTTGGGGGTGAAATCGAACTTGAACCGCTGTCCGGGCACGTCGCGCATCGTGTTGACGACGCGGTTCCAGTACGCCTTCCAGTGCTCCGGGTCGGGTCCGCAGCGGTGGGTGTAGGTGGTGCCGTTCATCTCCCAGCCGAGCACGATCACCGTGTCCGGGACGCCGAGCTCCACCAGCCGCTCGGCCAGCTGCCGGAAGTGCCGGTCGTACTCGCCCTGCGCGCCGGCCCGGATCAGCTGGGCCACCTGCCAGTCGGGCACCCGGGCCTCGTTGCGCGCCTGCATCGGCACGTTCAGGACGAACATCCGGTCGTCCTTGGCTTGTCGCCAGCGCGCCCAGTCCTCCAGGAACGGGACCCGGCCCTCGATGCCGGCCCAGGAGTCGCCGGGCAGGTACGTGTGCCCGACCCGGATCTCCCGGCCGCCCAGCCAGCGCGACAGGTAGGGGATGCGGGCGACCCCGGCCGGCCCGTAGTCGAGATAGGCGCCGAAGGCGGTGCCGGAGCCCCTGCCCGGTTCGTCGTCCGGGGCGGCGAGCGCTGCGCCGGTGGCGAGCAGCCCCGCCGTGACCGTACCGACGCAGGTGCTCACCAGGCGGTGGTGTGGTCTGGGCATGTCGTCTCCCGAGCTCTGCCGAACCGGTGTGCTTGCCACAGACGTTAGACATCACATCTGACGAACGGCCTGTCCGGTGGCCGCCGCCTAGGCCATTCGCAGCTGCGCATCCCTTCCGCTTGGTCCGACTAGGTGAAAGTCCGTTTGTATGTACGCGTTCGACGGCCATGTGCCCGCAGTTCTGCTCAGACTCGATCGCAACCCGTTCCACCACGGAACCCTCGGCGCCGTCAGATCCCTGGGGCGCAAGGGCGTGGAGGTCCATGCCGTCGTCGAAGCCGGGGGAGGTCCCGTGGGTCGCTCGCGGTACCTGCGCGCCACGCACCCCGGACCCGCCGGGGGGCTGGACCCGGAGGCGCCCGAGGCGCTGCTGGAGTGCCTCGTCGGGGTGTCGGAGCGGATCGGCCGGCCGGCGGTGCTCGTGGCGATGGACGACCTGAGCGCCATCGCCGTCTCGCGCGTGGCCCCGATGCTGACGGATCGTTTCCGGATCCCCCATCAGCCGGACGACCTGCCCGCCCGGGTGGCCGACAAGGCCGAGCTGGCGCGGCTGTGCGCGCGCTGGGACGTCCCGCACCCGGAGACCGTGATCCCGCGGAGCGGGACCGAGGCGGCGCGGGCCGTGTGGGAGCTGGGGCTGCCGGTGGTCGCGAAGTGGAGCCGGCCCTGGCTGCTGCCCGCGGGCAGCGGGCTGCGCAGCACCACGCTGGTCGACAGCGCCGCCGGGGCGCGGGAGCTGTACGAGCGCTCCGCCGAGGCCGGCAGCCGGCTGCTGCTCCAGCGCTTCCTGCCCGGGGGCCCCGACACCGACTGGTTCTTCCACGGGGCCTTCGGGCGGGGCGGGCGGCCGCTGCTGGCCGGGTCGGGCCGCAAGGAGCTGGCGTGGCCGGTGCGGGCCGGGCTCACGGCGGTCGGGCGGTGGCTGGCGGACCCGGCGGTGGAGGAGTCGGGGCTGCGGATGGCCGAACGGCTGGGCTACCAGGGGATCCTGGACCTCGACTTCCGCCGTGACGAGCGCGGCGCCTTCCGGCTGGTCGACTTCAACCCGCGCCCGGGGGCCCAGTTCCGGCTGTTCGCGGACGACGCGGGGCTGGACGTGGTCCAGGCGATGTACCTGGACCTGACGGGGCAACGGGTCCCGGAGCCGGTGGGCGGTCCCGGGCGGGTCTTCGTCGCGGAGAACTACGCCCTGCTGGCGGCGGTACGGGGGCGCGCGCTGCCGGGCCGGCTGGGCGGAGGGGGGTCCGGGGGCGGGGCTGGTGGCGGGTCTGGCGGGGCGGTGTCCGGTGCGGGGGTGGGGGCCGGTGCTGGTGTGGTGTCCGGTGCTGGTGTGGGTGCCGGTGTGGGTGTGGCCCCCGGTTCGGGGGCGGTGACCGGTGCAGGTGTGGTGTCGGGTGCCGGTGCGGGCGGGGCGGCGGGTAGTGCCGGTGTGGCCGTCGGGTCCGTGCGGCGGCCCGGGCCCGTGCGGGTGGTGGCGGCGGGGGAGCGGGGGCGGGTGGAGGCAGCCTGGTTCGCCGCCGACGACCTGGGGCCGTTCCTGGCGATGCTCCGGGCGTTCCTCGGACGGGGGCTGGGCAAGGGCGTGCGCGTCCTGCGCGGAGTCCCCGCGCAGGGGCGGCGCACCGCCCGCGCGGTGCGGGCCCCGCGTCAGCGCGGCGGGGAGGGCGCGCGCGGCGACGGCCTCCCGGCCGCCCGCCCGGGCGCGCCGGGGGTGCCCGCGGCCCCCGGGTACCCGGAGGCGTCGGCGGAGCCCGACGAACTGGTGTCGCGGTGACCGGCGCCACGGCTGCTCCGGGGAGCGGATGACGGGTGCCGCACGGCCCCCGGGATGTCTTGGTCCCGCCGGGGTGACGGTGCTCCGGCGGTCTGGTGACGCGCCGTCATGCGACGGCGGTCGTGCTGGAGGATGAGGAGCGGCCGTGAGGCGGATGGACGATCTCGTGGTGGTCGGCGCGGGCCCGTACGGGCTGTCGGTCGCCGCGCACGCGGCGGCGGCCGGGCTCGGCGTACGGGTGCTGGGCCGGCCCATGGCCTCCTGGCGGGACCACATGCCCGAGGGCATGTACCTCAAGTCCGAGCCCTGGTCGTCCAACCTGTCAGCCCCCGGCGGCCGCTACACCCTCGCCGAGTACTGCGCCACCCGGGGCCTCGCGGCGGAGCACGGCAGCCCGCTGCCGATCGGCACCTTCAGCGCGTACGGCCTCTGGTTCGCCCGCCACGCGGGCCTGCCCGAGGTGGAGGAGACCACCGTCACCGAGGTCGCCCCGGAGGGCGGCGGCTTCCGGGTGCGCACCGCCGAGGGGCCGCCGCTGCTCGCCCGTACGGTGGCCCTGGCCGTCGGGGTGATGCCGTTCACCCGCTACCCGGAGCCGCTGCGCGGGCTGCCCCCGTCCCACCGCTCGCACAGCAGCGGCCACCGCGACCTGTCCCGCTTCGCCGGGCAGGACGTGGCCGTCCTCGGCGCCGGGCAGGCCGCCCTGGAGACCGCCGCGCTGCTCGCGGAGACGGGGGCCCGGCCGTGCCTGGTGGCCCGCCGCTCCCGGCTGAACTGGAACACCGTCCCGCAGCCCCTGCGGCGGCCGCTGCCGCGGGCCCTGCGCGACCCGCACAGCGGGCTCGGCACCGGCTGGCGCAGCTGGGTGTGGTCGGAGCTGCCCCGGGCGGTGCGCGCACTGCCCGCGCCGACGCGGGAGCGGATCGCCGCCACCGCCCTGGGGCCGGCCGGGGCCTGGTGGCTGCGTGACCGCTTCGAGGGGCGGGTGCCCGCGCTCATGGGACACCGGCTGCACCGGGCGGTGGCGGCCGGCGGCCGGACCCGGCTCGGGCTGACCTCGCCGGACGGGGAGTCCGTCGTCCTGGACACCGCGCACGTCATCGCCGCGACCGGCTTCTCCCCCCGGCTGGCGCGCCTGGACCTCCTGGACGCCGGGCTGCGGTCCGCGCTGGCGACCGTGGGCGGGTCGGACGCGCCGGAGCTGAGCCCCGGATTCGAGTCCTCCTGGCCCGGACTGTTCTTCGCGGGGCTGCTGACGGCTCCCTCATTCGGACCTTCCATGCGATTCGTGCACGGCGCGGGCTTCACGGCGGGGAGACTGGTGAAGGGAGTCCGCAAGCGCCTCGGCGCGCGGGGTCCGCTGCCGGGCTCGACCGGCGGGGTCCGGCCGGTCCGGTCCCCCGCCGGGCATCCGGAGACGTATCTACGCTGAGATCCACCTGAGAGGGGTCCGCGATGGGCGCGGAACGAGCACAGGGCGGCCGGGGCTGGGTGCGCATTCCCGCCAGCCGTGGGGAACAGCCCCCGTCCGGGGCGGCCGCGGCCAAGCCGTACGGAGCGGGACAGTACGGGGGAGGCCCGTACGGGGGAAGCGCGTACGGGGGAGGTCACGGGGGGAGCCAGTACGGCTCCGGCGGGTACGCCCCCGGCCCCTACCGGGGAGCGGGCTCCGCGGACCCGGCGGCGATCTACCTCTCCCTCGTCAAGCGCTGGCAGGAGGCCGGGCGCACCCTTCCGGGGCATCCTGACGAGGAGTGGGAGCGGCTGATCTCGCAGCCGTGCTGGCCCGGCCGTTAGGTGGTGTGAGTCTGGTGGCAGCGGCGGAGCGGGACGCCGGGGGACAAGGCGGGCCCGGGCCCCTGACGGGCCCCGGGGAGCGGCTCGCGCTCAACGGCATGGGCAGCTTCGAGTGGGACCTGGACAGCGGCGCCCTCGCCCTGGACGAGGCCGGGCTGGCCGTCTTCGACCTGGAGGCGGACGAGTTCGACCACACCCCCCGGGGCCTGGGCCTGCGCATCCCGGCCGACGACTCGGCCCGGCTCCAGGACACCGTCACCGGCGTGCTCGACGGCGGCGGGGACACGTACGGCTCCTACTTCACGGTGCGCCGGCGCGACGGCCGCGACCAGTGGACCCACACCCAGGGCCGGGTCCTGCGCGACCCCGACGGCCGGGCCCGGCGGATCGTCGGCATCGTCCGCGACGCCACCGCCGAGCTCGCCCACGCCACGGTGCTGCGGAAACTGGAGAACGCCCGCATCCAGCAGGCGGCCATCGTGCAGCGCACCACCGACGCCCTGTCGCGGGCGGTGACCGTCGACGACGTGACGGCCGCCCTCACCGGCGCCGGCGCCCTGGAACGGCTCGGCGCGGACGGGCTGGCCCTGGGCCTCGTCGAGAACGAGGCCATCAAGATCATCGCGCTGAGCGGGGAGTCCCTGGAGATCCTCGACGAACGCAAGTTCACCCGGCTGGACGGATCCCTGCCCCTGTCCCAGGCCGTCATCACCCGCAAGGCGCGCTTCGTCACCTCGCTCGCCGCCCTCGCCGACGAGTTCCCCCTGCTGGCCGACTACCTGCGCCGCATCCGCTTCGACGCCGCCGCCTACCTGCCGCTGATCGCTCAGGCCCGGGCCATCGGCGGGCTCGTGCTCTTCTACCGGCAGCGCACCGAGTTCAGCCCCGAGGAGCAGAACCTGTGCCTGGGCCTGGCCGGCATCGTCGCCCAGTCCCTCCAGCGGGCCCTCCTGTTCGACCAGGAGCGCGAGTTCGCCACCGGGCTCCAGGCCTCGATGCTGCCCCGCCGCATCCCCGAGATCACCGGCGGGGAGATCGCCGTCCGCTACCACTCCGCCTGGAGCGGGCGGGAGGTCGGCGGCGACTGGTACGACGTCATCTCCCTGCCCCGCGACCGCGTCGGGATCGTGGTGGGCGACGTCCAGGGCCACGACACGCACGCCGCCGCCATCATGGGCCAGCTGCGCATCGCGCTGCGCGCCTACGCGGGCGAGGGGCACCCGCCGTCCACCGTGCTGGCCAGGGCCTCCCGCTTCCTCGCCGAACTCGACACCGAACGCTTCGCCACCTGCATGTACGCCCAGGTGGACCTGGAGACCGGAGGCGTACGGGCCGTCCGCGCGGGCCACCTCGGCCCGCTCATCCGCCACACGGACGGGCGTACCGGCTGGCCCAACGTCCGCGGCGGCCTGCCGCTGGGGCTGGCCTCGGCCTTCGAACAGGAGGAGTTCCCCGAGACCCGGCTGGACCTGGTCCCCGGCGAGACCCTCGTCCTGTGCACCGACGGGCTCGTCGAGGAGCCCGGCTCCACCATCACCGCCGGCATGGACGCCCTGGCCCAGGCCGTGCGCAGCGGGCCGCAGAGCCCGGGGGAGCTCGCCGACCACCTCTCCGACCGGCTGTGGGAGCGCTGGGGCTCCGGCGACGACGTCGCCCTGCTCGTCCTGCGGCGGGCCCCCGACCCGGGCACCCACCGGGCGCCCCGGATCCACCAGTACGTCCACCAGGCCGACCCCGAGGGGCTCTCCGACGCCCGCTACGCCCTGCGGCAGGCCCTGCGCGACTGGGGCATGGCCGAGCTGGCCGACGACGTGGAGCTGGCGGCGGGGGAGCTGCTGGTCAACGCCCTGCTGCACACGGACGGCGGGGCGGTGCTGACGATGGAGGTGCTGCCGGAGCCGGTGCGGCGGATCCGGCTGTGGGTCAAGGACCGCTCCAGCGTGTGGCCGCGGCGGCGCTCGCCGGGCGAGGCGGCCACCACGGGGCGGGGGCTGCTGCTGGTGGACGCGCTGGCCACGCACTGGGGGGTGGAGTCCCGGGGCGACGGCAAGGCGGTGTGGTGCGAGTTCGACGCGGGCGGCGCGGTGCGCGGCACGGGGTGACCGGCGACCGGGGCCCATGGTGTGACCGGGTGGTCACGCCGAGTTGTGGGATGCGGGGGGCGGGGTGATGATGCCGCCATGAAACCGAAGCGTGGTCTTCCGCGTGGCTTCCGGAACGAGCCGTGCGCCGCCTGAACAGGGGTGCGGTCGCGGGCGTCGTGGTAACGCTCCTCGTGCTGCTGCTGGCGGCCGGGGGGCAGGCGGTCGTGGACTGGACGACGGGGCGGCCGCACAGCGACCCCGGGTGCCAGACGGTCGCGTTCATGTCGATGACGGGCGTCGCCCCGGAGTGCCGGTAGCGGCGGCTACCGGACCCCGCCGGCCTGTCACCCGCGCTACCGGTGGTCGACGACCACCTCGATGACCTGCTCGTCCTGCGCGACGGTGCTCAGCGCGCGCGGCATCAGCCCGGACATGTGGATCTCCTGGAGCTCCGCGACGGCCCGCGCGGGGCCCGCGTGCAGGCCGGCCGTCAGCGGGCTCACCGCCTTCCAGTGGTGCTCCCGGCCGTCGCAGAAGACCTCGCCGGCGCCGATGCTCAGGCGGCTGCCGTCCTGGACGACCGTGGCCTTGACCTGGACCGACCCCGACGTCGGGGAGAGCTCGCAGTGGTAGGTGCCGGAAAGGGAGACCTCGCCCTGCCGGTTGATGTGGGCCTGCGACCTCATGGAAATTCCCTGGTGGAAAACGGTGGCCAGGGCCGGGGTGGCGAACAGGGTGGTGGCGGCCAGGGCGGAGAAGGCCGTCAGGGCCATTCGGCGGGCAGCGGTGGACATTGTTCCTCCGGGGGTGGGTGCGGGTGGCGGGATTCCGCCGGAACGCATTGTGCTGGCAGTTGGCGGGCAACTCGGTCCGCGCGCTCGTGTCGGTGTGTGCAATTCCCCGCTCGGGCGCGTGAGACTGGCCGAAAGATATCCCCGGAAACGCCTGCTTTCGAAGATCCCCGAAGGGGTCCCCGTATGCGTCACACCGCCTCCGTGCTCGCCGCCGCCGCGCTCCTGCCCGCCCTGCTGCTGACCGCCACCGCCTGCCAGAGCGCCCCCGAGGGCGCGGCGTCGGCCCCGGCCGCGGCCCCGGGCGCGGCCCCGGCCGTCCCCGCCGACGACGGGGTGCCCGGCGCCGAGGAGGAGCCCGCCGCCCCCGACCGGGAGGCGGCGGCCGGCGCCGCGAAGGACGCCCGTGTGGGTGACTCCGTACGGGTGCAAGGGCGGGAGGTGGGTCGACACCTCCAGGTGCTGCTCGGTGCGTTCGTGGACCCCGCCGTCAGCGTCGAACCCAACTACGCGCCGCCCGCCGGGAAGCGCTGGGTGGCCGCCTCGATGTCGTTCGTCAACGTCGGCGGGGCCTCGTACGGGGCGCTCGGGCGCGTGTGGGCGTACGACGGCGCGGGCAAGCGCCACCCGGCGGTGCGCACCGGTGAACTGACGACCGGCAAACCCCTCGTCTTCGATTCCCTCGCGGTCGGTGAACGGGCCGAGGGGTGGGTGGTGTTCGAAATTCCGGAAAACCAGCGCATTGTGCGGCTCCAGTATCAGGACGCGAACATGCGGCCGAATTCCGGAGGTGGATTCTGGGCGGTGTAGTCCGCCCGGGTGAAAGGCCGTGAAAGGCCCGGGCGGGAGAGCACTAAGGTGCGGCGCATGACTTCAACGCAAGCCGAAACCGACCGCTCCCTGCTCGGCACCCTTTCCGTCCTCGCCTGGATCGGTGACCCCTCCGAGGGCCACGACGTCCCGTACCTCATCGCCTACACCCTCGGCGACGGCCCGCAGGGCCGGGAGGGCGGCGAGGCGGCCGCCCGCGGGCTGCTGGAGGAGATCGGCCTGCAGATCGGCGACGTCGTCATGGACGGCACGCGCACCCCGCGCACCTTCCCCGTGCAGATCCTGCTCGCCGACGACCAGATCGCACTGACCCTGCCCGGGCTGAACGCCACCTGCACCGCCCCGCCGGAGTGGGTCGCCGCCGCGAACGAGAGCGGGCAGGCGTACTTCCTGTTCGCCACCCGCGCCTGGCCCGAGGCCGTCCCGGGCCAGGTCGTGACGCCGGAGCTGCTCCAGGGCTTCGCCGGGGACGAGGCGGTGCTGACGAGCAGCGCCCACTGCGTCCTCGCGGTGCAGACCCTGCAGAAGTAGCCGCGGCGGCGGTCGCCGCCCCGCTCCGGCCGCCGGGCCCCCAGCCTGCCCGGCGGCCGGCCCCTTCCCCGGCCGGCCGCCCCTCCCCGGGGCCCCTACGGCGCCGCCGGGCACTCGAAGGCGAAGCGCAGCGAGCGGACCCGGTTGTCGAAGTTGGACCCCGCCAGATCGGGCAGACCCACCGCCCGCAGCCCCACCGGCCGGGTCAGCAGCTCGCGGAACAGCGCCTTCATCTCCACCCGGGCCAGATGCGCGCCCAGGCAGAAGTGCGGCCCGCCGCCGCCGAAGCCCAGGTGCGGGTTGGGCGAGCGGGTGATGTCGAAGGCGTCCGGCTCCGGGAAGACCGCCTCGTCACGGTTGGCGGAGGCGTAGTACAGCACCACCTTGTCCCCCGGGACGAACACGTGCCCGCCCAGGGTGTGTTCCGCCGTGACCGTCCGGCGGAACTGGATGATCGGCGTCGAGTGCCGGATCATCTCGTCCACCGCGCCGTCCGCGTACTTCTCGAAGTCCGACAGCAGCAGGTCCCGTTGGGCGGGGAAGTCCGTCAGCAGGGTCAGCCCGTGGGTGATGGCGTTGCGGGTGGTCTCCACCCCCGCCACCATCAGCAGGCTGAAGAAGGCCCCCAACTGGCGGGCACCGAGCGCCTGCCCGTCCACGTTCGCGCACACCAGGGCCGAGATCAGGTCGTCGGACGGGTTCCGCCGCCGCTCCCGCCCGATGCCCGCGACCATCCGCTGCATCCGGGCCAGCGCCCGCAGCCCGCGCCCCGGCATCCGCAGCCGCGACGCCAGACCGCGCTCCACCCCGATGTTCTCCGAGGCGTGGTTGACCCGGTCGGCGATCTCCGCCCGGTAGCGCTCCGGGATGCCCATCATGTTGCAGATGACCTCCAGGGGCAGTCGCGAGGACACCGCCGAGACGAACTCCTCGGGCCGCCGCTCCAGCACGTCGTCCACGATCCGCGCCGCCACCGCGTGGATGTCCTCCTCCGCGGCCGCCAGCAGCCGGGGCGTGAACGCCCGCTGCACGATCTTCCGCAGCTGCGCGTGGTCCGGGCCGTCCAGGTTGACCATCGAGTCCCCGAACAGGGCCCGCACCCAGCGGGCCGGCTCCGGCGTGGTGACCCCGGGGGCGCTCGCGAACACCTTGGGCAGCCGGCTGGCCTCCTGCACGTCCGCGTGCCGCACCAGCGCCCAGTGGCCGCCGCGGCCACCGCCCTCCGGGACGAACGCGGGGGAGCCGAGGGCCCGCAGGCGGGCGAAGGCCGCGAGACGGTCGGCGGGGGGCCGCTGCCAGAAGCCCGGCTCGGCCAGTTCCCCGCCGGGGCCGGTACCGAGTCTCTGTGAGGGGAGTGTCATCCGAGGTGCCTCTCTTGCCGTCGCCCGTAGCCGTGGCGTCCTGCGCTGGAGAACGGTGGCGGCGCCACGGGGGTGACGGCCCCGGGCCCCGCCGCCTCAGGCGGTGGCCGGCGCGGAGCGGACCGAGAGGGCCATCCCCACCACCACGGTGCCCGCCGCGACCAGCCCCGCGTACAGCACGGCGTACGAACCGGCCCAGGTGCAGGCGAGGATCGCGACCGCGGCCAGCGGCAGGACCAGTTGCTGGGCGAGCCCCCGCTTGAAGTGCCGCGAGTGCAGCAGCCACACCATCAGCAGGAACACGGCCGCCGGGACGGTCACGGCCGCGTTCGCCGCCACCTGCGAGATGTGCGCCTTGCCGACCGCGTGCTCCACGGCCACCTCGATGCCGGCGCCGATCGCCGCACCCGAACCGAAGATCACCAGGTGGCCGTAGCCCCACGGGATGGCCTCCCGGTTGGAGTTCAGCCGCTCGTGCATCGGGACCGCGAAGTAGATCCACCACGCGGCGAAGACGATCAGCAGCCCGCCCGCCGCGATGGGCAGCAGCTCGCCCAGCGCCTCGTGCTCGTCGAGGGCCGACTTCACCGCCACCGTGCTCGCGGCGATCGTCTCGCCCAGCACGATGATGGTGAACAGCCCGTACCGCTCCACGATGTGGTGGGCGTGCCACGGCGTCTGGTACTTGCTCTCGGCGACCACCGGCACCAGCAGCTCGGCCACCACCAGCACCAGGAACAGCCAGCGCTTCCAGTCGTCCGGTGCGAACAGCAGCCCCACCCATCCCGCCTGGCACAGCAGCAGACCCGTCGCGTACTTCAGCGCCGAGGCCCGCCCGGCCCCGCTCTCCCCGGCCGCGGCCCGCAGCCACTGCGCCGTCAGCGCCACGCGCATGATCAGGTAGCCGACGACGGCCACCGTCCAGTCGTTGTTGTCGAAGGCACGGCTCACCCCCGCCGCGTAGACGAGCACCCCGGCGATCTGCACGAGCGTCGCGATCCGGTACGGCACGTCGTCGCAGTCGTAGGCGGAGGCGAACCAGGTGAAGTTCATCCACGCCCACCACACGCCGAAGAAGACGAAGAAGTAGCCGACCAGCCCGCTGCCCGGATGCCCCTCGGCCAGCGCGTGCACCAGCCGCTGGCCCGCCTGGGCGATCGCGACGACGAAGCAGAGGTCGAAGAACAGCTCCAGGGTGGTCGCGGTCCGGTGGCCCTCGTCGCGGCTGCGGGCGGTCATAGGTACGTACGTCATACCGCCCAGCACACCAGGCGCCGGCCGCCCGGCAGCCGAGGCGCGCGGCCCACACCGCACGGGTACCCCGGGCGGACGCGGGCGCCGGCGGACCGACCAACGCACTGCCCGCGGCGGGACCTTGTCCCGCCGCCCGCACGACGTTCGCCCCTGCCGCGCGGGGCGCCCGCGGGCAGAGCCTGGAAGGGTCACGCCCCTCCTCGACGTTCAGGACGACGCCATGAGCACCGCAACCCAGCAAGCGCCGGAGGTACTGGCCGACCCGGCGCAGTACCGCCCGGGCCGCGCCATCACGGAATGGAGGCCGGAGGATCCGTCCTTCTGGCAGTCCACGGGCAAGCGGGTCGCGACCCGCAACCTGTGGATCGCGGTACCGGCGCTCCTGGTGGCCTTCGTGGTCTGGCAGGTCTGGAGCATCACGGCGACCAACCTGAAGGACGTCGGATTCGGCTTCTCCCAGTCGCAGCTGTTCTGGCTGACGGCGATCCCCGGCCTCACCGGCGGCACCGCCCGCGTCTTCTACACCTTCCTCGGCCCGATGGTCGGCCAGCGCCGCTTCACCGCGCTCTCCACCCTCGTGCTGATCGTCCCGCTGCTGTGGCTGGGCTTCGCCGTGCAGGACCCGGACACCTCCTACGGCACGATGGTCGCGATCGCCGCGCTGTGCGGTATCGGCGGCGCGAACTTCTCCTCCTCCCTGGCCAATATCGGCTTCTTCTACCCCAAGCAGGAGAAGGGCAACGCCACCGGCATCAACGGCGGCCTCGGCAACCTTGGCGTCTCGGTCGTCCAGCTGCTGACGCCCATCCTGATCACCTCGTCGGTGCTGGCGATCGGCGCGGGCCAGAAGAAGGCGAACGGTTCGGAGATCTACCTCCAGAACGCGGCCTTCGTCTGGGTCCCGGTGGTGGTCGTGCTGGCGGCCGTGGCCTGGTTCGGGCAGAACGACCTCAAGGTCGCCTCGACCCCCTTCAGCCAGCAGAAGATCATCTTCAAGCGCAAGCACAACTGGGTGATGACCTGGCTCTACGTCGGCACCTTCGGCTCCTTCATCGGCTTCGCCGCGGCGCTGCCGCTGCTCATCAAGACCACCTTCCCGGCGTACTCGGTGGCGACCTACGCCTGGATGGGCCCGGCGCTGGGCGCCCTGGCCCGCTGGGCGGGCGGCTGGATCGCCGACAAGCTGGGCGGGGCCCGGGTGACGATCCTGTCGTTCGCGGGCATGGGAGCCTCGATCATCGGTGTGATCAACTTCCTGCCCGGCGGCTCGGATTCGGGTTCCTTCCACGGTTTCTTCCTCTGCTTCCTGGCTGCGTTCTTCTTCTCCGGCGTCGGTAATGGCTCGACCTTCCGGCAGATCCCGGTGATCTTCCGGGGCGTGCACCTGAAGGGCCTGGCGGAGGGCACCCCGCAGTACGCGGCGGCCCTGAAGCAGGCGGAGATCGAGTCCGGAGCGGTGACCGGTTTCACCGCGGGAATCGCCGCCTACGGGTTCTTCTTCATCCCGGCGATGTTCGCCAACTTCGCCGTGACCAGTGCGATGTGGGGCTTCGTGGGCTTCTACGCGAGCTGTGTGGTCGTGGCCTGGTGGTTCTACGCCCGGCCCGGCGCGGAAGCCCCCAGCTGACCCGCGTTCCCCGCGCCGGTCCCGTTCCACGCCTCCATGCTGCCCGGGCCGTCCGGGGCGGGCGCCGGGTTGTCCACAGGCGCCGCCATGCATCGGATCATCCGATTAAGGGCGACCCGCGCGGATATTTGTGAAAGCTTTCACAAGCGCACGAGGGACTTTGGTCCCCTCATAAACCCGCAGCTCAAACGGTGTGTGAAGCAATCGGGGCCCGAAGGCCGCAGGACCTTCGGGCCCCTACTCAGGACCATCGCGGCCCCAAATGATCGATCAAAGGGCGTGCAATGGAGACAAGCGATGAGGCGACTCGGAAGGTGCCGGCCATGACTGCCACCCCTGCGGAAACCACGATGCACACCGGAGCCTGGGACGGCTTCAAGGGCGGACTGTGGCGCGACGCCATCGACGTCCGCGACTTCATCCAGCAGAACTACACCCCGTACGAGGGTGACGACTCCTTCCTCGCCGGCCCCACCGAGCGCACCACCGCCGTGTGGGACTCCCTGACCGACAAGTTCCCGCAGGAACGCGAGAAGGGCGTCTACGACATCGCGTACGACATCCCCTCGACGATCACCGCGCACGCCCCCGGCTACATCGACCGCGACAAGGACCTGATCGTCGGCCTCCAGACCGACGCCCCCCTCAAGCGGGCGATCATGCCGAACGGCGGCTGGCGCATGGTCGCCGGCGCCCTGGACACCTACGGCTACCCGGTCTCCGAGGAACTCGCGAAGGTCTTCACCGAGTACCGCAAGACCCACAACGCCGGCGTCTTCGACGCCTACACCCCCGAGATCCGCGCCGCCCGCAAGGCGGGCGTGGTGACCGGCCTCCCCGACGCGTACGGCCGCGGCCGCATCATCGGCGACTACCGCCGCGTGGCCCTCTACGGCGTCGACCGCCTCATCGAGGCCAAGAAGGAGGAGAAGGACGAGCTGAACGCCCTGCCCGCGGGCGGCCGTTCGCTGGAGGAGACCATCCGCCTGCGCGAGGAGCTCTCCGAGCAGATCCGCGCCCTCGCCGAACTCAAGGCGATGGCGGCCTCCTACGGCCACGACGTCTCCGGCCCGGCCCGCACCGGCCGCGAGGCCATCCAGTGGCTGTACTTCGCCTACCTGGCCGCCGTGAAGGAGCAGAACGGCGCGGCCATGTCGCTCGGCCGCACCTCCACCTTTGTCGACATATATCTTCAGCGCGACATCGAGGCCGGCCTGCTCACCGAGGAGGCGGCCCAGGAACTCGTCGACGACTTCATCATCAAGCTCCGCATCGTGCGCTTCCTGCGCACCCCGGAGTACGACGAGCTGTTCTCCGGCGACCCGACCTGGGTCACCGAGTCCATCGCCGGCATGGGCGAGGACGGCCGCCCCCTCGTCACCCGGACCTCCTTCCGCTACCTCCAGACCCTCTACAACCTCGGCCCGGCCCCCGAGCCCAACATGACCGTCTTCTGGTCGCCCCGCCTGCCCCAGGGCTTCAAGGAGTTCTGCGCCCGCGTCTCGATCGACACCTCCTCCGTCCAGTACGAGTCCGACGAGCTCATGCGCCCCCGCTTCGGCGACGACACCGCCATCGCCTGCTGCGTGTCGGCGATGCCCGTCGGCAAGCAGATGCAGTTCTTCGGCGCCCGCGTGAACCTCGCCAAGACCCTGCTCTACGCGATCAACGGCGGCCGCGACGAGAAGTCCGGCGCCCAGGTCGGCCCCCGCACCGCCGTCCCGGCCACCGCCGTCCTCGACTACGACGAGGTCATGGAACGGTTCGACACGCAGATGGAGTGGCTCGCCCGCACCTACGTCCACGCCCTGAACGTCATCCACTACATGCACGACCGGTACGCGTACGAGCGCATCGAGATGGCCCTCCACGACCGCGACGTCCGCCGCACCATGGCCTGCGGCATCGCCGGCCTCTCGGTCGCCGCCGACTCCCTGTCCGCCATCAAGCACGCGAAGGTCACCGCCGTGCGCGACGAGACGGGCCTCGCCACCGACTACCTCGTCGAAGGCGACTACCCCGCCTACGGCAACAACGACGACCGCGTCGACGACATCGCCGTGTGGCTGGTCGAGGAGTTCATGCGCAAGATCCGCAAGCACGAGACGTACCGGGGCGCCGAGCACACCCAGTCCGTGCTGACGATCACCTCGAACGTCGTCTACGGCAAGAAGACCGGCAACACCCCCGACGGGCGCCGCTCCGGCGAGCCGTTCTCCCCGGGCGCCAACCCCATGAACGGCCGCGACACCCACGGCTACGTCACCTCGGCCCTGTCCGTCGCCAAGCTCCCCTACGAGGACGCCGAGGACGGCATCTCGCTCACCAACACCGTCACCCCCGACGGTCTCGGCCGCACCCCCGAGGAGCGGATCAGGAACCTCGCGGGCGTCCTCGACGGCTACATGTCGGTCGACGGCTTCCACATGAACGTCAACGTCCTGAACCGCGACACCCTCATGGACGCCATGGAGCACCCCGAGAAGTACCCGCAGCTGACCATCCGCGTCAGCGGGTACGCGGTCAACTTCGTCCGCCTCACACGGGACCAGCAGCTCGACGTCCTGAATCGCACCTTCCACGGCTCGCTGTAACGGCCCTCCGGCCCCGCCCGCCGCCCGGTCACCCCCGGCCGGCGGGCCCCCGGGCCGCGCGGGGCCGGGGGCGGGGGGGGCCCCCCCCCCCCCGGGC
>NZ_JBFBGN010000008.1:0-100526 GCF_040684675.1 Streptomyces sp. NPDC089915
GCACCAGCTCGGCCTCCAGCCGCCCGCCCGCACGCGTGGGGTGCTTGGTCTCCACGGCCAGCCCCACCGGCCGGTCGGCCGCCAGGGCCTCCTTGAGCAGGTCCTCGAAGAGCAGCACCCGCGCACCCCGGTGCTCGGCACCCTTCCAGCCGCCGAAGTCGAACGCGGCCAGCTCCTCGTACGTCAGCTCGGAGACCACCCCGCGCCCGTCGGAGGTCCGCTCCACGGTCCGGTCGTGCACGCACACCAGCCGCCCGTCGGCACTCAGCCGCACGTCGCACTCCAGGGCGTCGGCCCCGTCGGCGATGGCCTGCCGGTAGGCCCCGACGGTGTGCTCGGGATACTCATGGGAGGCCCCCCGATGCGCGACCACGCGGACGGCGCGGGCGGTGTCGGGGTGGGGGATCGTCGCTGCCATACGGGAATCCTTGCGAACCGGGATGAACGGCCGGGTACGGGCCGCCGCCCCCGACGTTAACCCGGCTGACCACGTCTCCCTCCAGGGGCAGGCCGCATGGCAAACCATACGATCACGGCATGTTGAAAGCCCGTTCCTCCTTGGAAGCGCACCTGTACATGGACCTGCACCCGTGCGAGTGCGGGGGCAGTGGCGGCTTCGAGCGTCGGCGCCATCTGGAGCAGCAGGGCGAGGACCTCGTGACCGTGTACGAGGGGACGTGCCGTGCCTGTCTGCGGGACAGGCGCTTCGCCTTCGTGATGGACGAGGAGATCCCGCCCCCGCCGCCCGCCTACGGCGGGGACAGGCCGTCCGAGATCATCGATCCGGGTGAGTTCGCGGAGGTCGCGAGCCGTTACGGCAACTGGGCTTCGCTCGGGGCGCTGAACGCTCCCGAGTCCGAGCGTCACAAGTACCGGGGGGCCATGCTGACGGCGCTGGCGGCCGAGGAGGAGGTGCTCAAGTTCGTTCCGGAAGGTCAGGACGCGGTGCCCGCCTCCGCCTTCACGTCCGAGCGGGGCAGGGCCCTCTACGAGAGGGATCCGGACAAGTTCAGCCGGGACCTGCTTGAGTTCGACATCGAGGTCTCACAAAGGGCCCTCGCCGCGATGGAGAGCGAGCCGCCCGAAGCCGCCGACGGGCAGTGACGGACGAAGAGGGGACCGCACCGATACCGGTGCGGGCCCCTCTCGCCGCTACAGGCCCGGGCCGCGGACCGGGATGTGGGTGAACGTCGGCTCCGGGGCCGGGTTCTGGAAGAAGTCGTTGCCCTTGTCGTCCACGACGATGAAGGCCGGGAAGTCCTCGACCTCGATCTTCCAGACCGCCTCCATGCCGAGCTCCTCGTACTCCAGGACCTCGACCTTCTTGATGCAGTCCTGCGCCAGGCGCGCCGCCGGGCCGCCGATGGAGCCGAGGTAGAAGCCGCCGTGCGCGCCGCACGCGTCGGTCACCTGCTGGGAGCGGTTGCCCTTGGCCAGCATCACCTTGGAGCCGCCCGCCGCCTGGAACTGCTCGACGTAGGAGTCCATGCGGCCGGCCGTGGTCGGGCCGAAGGAGCCGGAGGCGTAGCCCTCGGGGGTCTTGGCCGGGCCGGCGTAGTACACCGGGTGGTCCTTGAGGTACTGCGGCATGCCCTCGCCCGCGTCCAGCCGCTCCTTGATCTTGGCGTGCGCGATGTCGCGGGCCACGACCAGGGGTCCGGTGAGGCTGAGGCGGGTCTTGACCGGGTGGGCGGTCAGGGTCGCCAGGATGTCGTCCATCGGCCGGTTCAGGTCGATGCGGACCACGTCGGCCGACTCGTCGAGGTGCTCGTCCGTGGTCTCCGGCAGGAAGCGGGCCGGGTCGGTCTCCAGCTGCTCCAGGAAGACGCCCTCGGCGGTGATCTTCGCGACGGCCTGGCGGTCGGCGGAGCAGGAGACCGCGATGGCGACGGGGAGGGAGGCGCCGTGGCGCGGGAGGCGGACGACGCGGACGTCGTGGCAGAAGTACTTGCCGCCGAACTGGGCGCCGATGCCGATCTTCTGGGTCAGCTCGAAGACCTGCTGCTCCAGCGCCTCGTCGCGGAAGCCGTGGCCCAGCGCGGAACCCTCGCGGGGGAGCTCGTCCAGGTAGTGGGCGGAGGCGTACTTGGCGGTCTTGAGGGCGTGCTCGGCGGAGGTGCCGCCGACGACGATCGCCAGGTGGTACGGCGGGCAGGCCGCCGTGCCGAGCGAACGGATCTTCTCCTCCAGGAACTTCATCATGGAGGCCTCGTTGAGGACCGCCTTGGTCTCCTGGTAGAGGAAGGACTTGTTGGCCGAGCCGCCGCCCTTGGCCATGAAGAGGAACTTGTACGCGCCGCCGTCGGTCGCGTAGAGCTCGATCTGCGCGGGCAGGTTCGAGCCGGTGTTCTTCTCCTCCCACATGGTCAGCGGGGCCATCTGCGAGTAGCGCAGGTTCAGCCGGGTGTAGGCGTCGTAGATGCCGCGCGAGAGGGCCGCCTCGTCCCCGCCCTCGGTCAGCACGTTCTGGCCGCGCTTGCCCATGACGATCGCCGTGCCCGTGTCCTGGCACATCGGCAGCACGCCGGCCGCCGCGATGTTGGCGTTCTTCAGCAGGTCGAGGGCGACGAACTTGTCGTTCGCGCTCGCCTCCGGGTCGTCGATGATGCGGCGCAGCTGCGCGAGGTGCGCGGGGCGCAGGAAGTGCTGGATGTCGTGGATGGCCTCCTCGGCGAGCTTGCGCAGCGCCTCCGGCTCGACCTTGAGGAACGTACGCCCGTCGGCCTCGAAGGTCGAGACGCCCTCGGAGGTCACCAGCCGGTAGGGGGTGGTGTCCTCGCCCAAGGGCAGCAGGTCGGTGTACGCGAACTCCGGCATGGTGGCCAATCCTCACTCGGCAGACAGCGCTGACGCCCGATTTGGCAGCGCGGCTATCCAGCGTAGAACCTCCCGGCGCCGGCTCGTCTGTGAGGTAAGGCTCACCGGCCAGTATCGCGATCTATCGTGTCTCGCTATGCTGGCTGACGTGGACCTGGAAAAGCACCCCGCCGCCCCTGCCCCCGCGCCCGCTCCCGCGGCGCCCGCCGCCGCCCCGGCCCCGGCCGCCGGCGGGCTGCGCGCCTCCGACGCCGACCGGGACCGGATCGCGCAGATCCTCTCCGACGCCCTCGCGGAGGGCCGGCTGACCGCCGAGGAGCACTCCGAGCGCCTGGACGTCCTCTACGCGGTCAAGACGGTGGGGGAGCTGGAGGTGCTCGTCCGGGACCTCCCGGCGGGCGCCGCCGCCCACCGGGCGGCCGCCCCGGCCCCGGCCTCCGCGGCCGCCGGCCCGGTCGAGTCGGTGGTGGCGGTGTGCAGCAGCTCCGCCCGCAAGGGCCGCTGGCGTCCGGGGGCGCACACCCGCGCGGTGTCCGTCCTGGGCGACATCACCATCGACCTCACCGAGGCCGTCTTCGAGCAGCAGGTCACCGAGTTCAACGTGGTCTCGGTCCTCGGCAACGTGGAGATCCTGGTCCCGGAGAACGTCACCCTGCGCGGCTACGGCAGCGGGGTCCTCGGCAACTTCGAGGTGCGCGGCGAGGGCGCGGCCGCCGACCCCCAGGCGCCGGTCGTGATCGTCCGCGGCTTCGCCCTGCTCGGCAACATCGAGGCCCGCCCCAAGCTCGGCGCCCGCCTGGTCGACCTCGCCGACCGGCTCCGCAAGCGGCTCGGCTGACCGGCCGCCGGGCCGGGCGCGGGTGGACGGGTTTCGGACGAACCGCGTCCGGCCCGCCGTCACCGGTGCATAGGGGGAGGCGCAGCGGGTAGGGACAGGTGCATCGTCTCTCGCTCGCGTATACGTCGTCAGGAGTAGACCGTGCCGCATCCGCCGCATCAGTCCCTGCAGGCCGCCGCCGTCCAGAGCCTTCAGACGCGCCCGGCCGCCGTGCCGAAGCCGCGGGTGCCGGCGAGGGAAGAGGAGGAGGGGCCCTGGCACACGGAGGCGGTGTGCCGCAGGGACGAGGCGGGGCTCTTCTTCGCGCCGTCCAAGGAGCCGACCGCGGCCCGGCTGGCCCGCGAGGAGGCCGCCAAGCGGGTCTGCGCGCGCTGTCCCGTGATGGTCGCCTGCCGGGAGCACGCCCTGCTGCAGCCCGAGCCCTACGGGGTCTGGGGCGGGCTCACCGCCGCCGAGCGGCGGGTGGTGCTGGGCCGCCGGCGGCGCCGTGCCGCCGAGCTGCTGCCCGGCGCGGCCGAACAGGTCGCCGCGGCGGGCTGACCCGTACCGGACACGGCCGAGGGGCGGCCCCCCGCACGGGGACCGCCCCTCGGGCGTGTCTGTGGCGTCATCGGCCGCCGGCCGCTCCTACTGGGCGCGGCCCAGGGAGATGCCGCTGTAGGCGCGCAGCTTCGACAGCCGGTGCGTCGAGTCGATCTGCCGGATCGTGCCCGACTTCGAGCGCATGACCAGCGAGGACGTGGTCGCGGTCTCCGAGCGGTAGTGGACGCCGCGCAGCAGCTCGCCGTCCGTGATGCCGGTGGCGACGAAGAAGACGTTCTCGCCGGACACCAGGTCGTTGGTGGTCAGGACGCGGTCCAGGTCGTGGCCGGCGTCGATGGCCTTCTGGCGCTCGGCCTCGTCCTTGGGCCAGAGCTTGCCCTGGATGACGCCGCCGAGGCACTTTATGGCGCAGGCCGAGATGATGCCCTCGGGGGTGCCGCCGATGCCCATGAGCAGGTCGACGCCGGTGCCCTCGCGGACGGCCATGACCGAGCCGGCGACGTCGCCGTCGGAGATGAACTTGATGCGGGCGCCGGTCTCGCGGATCTCCTTGACGATGCCCTCGTGGCGGGGGCGGTCCAGGATGACGACCGTGACGTCCTCGGGGGCGATGCTCTTGGCCTTGGCGACCCGGCGGATGTTGACCGAGACGGGGGCGTTGATGTCGACGAAGTCGGCGGCCTCGGGGCCGGTGACCAGCTTGTCCATGTAGAAGACCGCGGACGGGTCGAACATGGTGCCGCGGTCGGCGGCGGCCAGGACGGCGATGGCGTTCGGCATGCCCTTGGCGTTCAGGGTCGTGCCGTCGATCGGGTCGACGGCGATGTCGACCTCGGCGCCGGTGCCGTCACCGACGCGTTCGCCGTTGAAGAGCATCGGGGCTTCGTCCTTCTCCCCCTCGCCGATGACGACGACGCCGTTCATCGAGACGGTGGAGATCAGGGTCCGCATCGCGTTGACCGCGGCGCCGTCGGCGCCGATCTTGTCGCCACGGCCGACCCACCGGCCCGCGGCGAGTGCCGCAGCCTCGGTGACCCGTACGAGTTCCAGGGCGAGGTTGCGGTCGGGCGAGTCGGGGGCTACTTCGAGCTGGGGCGGCAGGTTGTGCTCGGTCATCGGAGCGCACCTTTCTGTACGACGACGGCCGGAGTGTGAGGGTGTTCGAACTCTATCGGTTCGTCGACATATTGAGCAGAGCGGGTCACTTATGAGCGGATTATCGGTCAGGTCGCCCGGCTGAGCGGACACCGTACGTCCCGCGCGCCGTGCGCCCCCCGCCGCCACGCCGACCCCCGGCGGTGATCGCCGCCCGGCATGCGGGACGATGGTGGGGTGGCAGGTATGAAAGGCAAGCAGACGGTCTGGGACATGGTCCGGTCGCTGGCGGTGATCGGCGTCGTGGTGGCGGGCATCTACATGTTCATCCCGCACGACGACAAAGCCGACCCGACGCGCACGGTCGACTACCGGGTGGAGACCCTGACGGCCCGGCGCGCGGCCCCGTACCCGGTGGCGGCCCCCGTGGGCCTGCCGGAGCAGTGGCGGGCGACGTCGGTGACCTTCGAGCGCAAGAACGCCAACGCCTGGCACCTGGGCTTCCTGGACCCGGAGAAGCAGTACGTGGCGATCGAGCAGTCCACGGACGCCTCGAAGAAGAACCTGGAGAAGCTCACCCAGAAGGCCGCGCCCACCGGGCAGACCCAGCAGGTCGGCGACCGCGCCTGGGAGCGCTGGGACGGCGAGAAGTACGACGCCCTCGTCCGCCAGGACCAGGGCTACGTCACCGTCGTCACCGGCACGGGCTCCTTCGAGCAGCTGGGCACGATGGCGGCGGCGCTGGAGTTCAAGCAGGGGAGCTGAGCCCCGCCGGCTGAGCCCCGCCGGCTGAGCCCCGCCGGCGCCCCGCGCCGGACCCGACGTACGCGAAAGGCCGCCCGCCCCGGGGAAACGGGGCGGGCGGCCTTTTCACGCGTGTCCGCAGGGCCGTTGCCGGGCCCGTGGCCGGGCCGTGGCTCAGACGGTGGTGATGACCTCGTCGTAGGACAGGCGCGGCGAGCGGGGGTGGAAGGCGTCCTCGCCGGGCTTGCCGATGTTGACGACCATCAGCGCGGAGTGGTCGCCGTCGAGGAACTCCTTGCTGATGCCCTCGAGGTCGGCGCCGGTCATCGGGCCGGCGGCCAGGCCCGCGGCGCGGACGCCCACGATGAAGTAGGCGGCCTGCAGCATGGCGTTGCGGCCGGCGAAGGCCTCGCGGGCCGGGCGCTCGGTGAAGAAGCCCTTGACCTGCGGGTAGTGCGGCAGGAGGGTGTCGAAGTCCTCGTGGAACTCGTTGTCCGCGGCGAGGATCGCGACCAGCGGGGCGGCGGCCGTCTTGGCCTTGTTGCCGTCCGACATCAGGTTCACCAGGCGCTCGCGGGCCTCGGCCGAGCGGACCAGGGTGATGCGCAGCGGCGTGCCGTTGAACGCGGTCGGGCCGTACTTCACCAGGTCGTAGATGGCCTGGACCTGCTCGTCGGTCACCGGCTCGTCGGAGAACGAGTTGGCGGTGCGGGCCTCGCGGAACAGCAGGTCCTGGGCAGCGGCGTCGAGCACGAGAGACATCGGTAAGCCTTCTTCTGTACGGAGGTGAAGCGGTATGTCCCGACTGTAGGACAAAAGTAGATGAAATTTCAACTACTTTCCCTCGCGGGTGATCCGGATCACTCCTCGCGGCCGCCCCCGTCGCCGACCTCCGCCGCCTCCCGGGCCGCCAGCGCCGAGTCCAGCCGGGCGCGGGCCCCCTCCAGCCAGTGCCGGCACACCGTCGCCAGTTCCTCGCCGCGCTCCCAGAGCGCGAGCGACTCCTCCAGCGAGGTGCCGCCGGCCTCCAGCCTGCGGACGACCTCGACGAGCTCGTCGCGCGCCTGCTCGTAACCCAGCGCGGTATCGGTCTCAGACATTCCCGTGTCCCATCGTAGATGTGCGTTACAGCGATTTCGTTGCCGGAACGTGTCAGTCCGTACGCTCTGCACCGGTTCCCGAGCGGGCCTCCAGCACGGTCACCGCGAACTCGCCCCCGGCCACCCGCGCCCGCAGCTCCTCGCCCGGCGCGGCCTCCCCGGGCGCCCGCACCACATGCCCGTCCGCCCGCTGGAGCACCGCGTACCCGCGCTCCAGGGTCGCCGCCGGCGACAGCGCCACCACCCGGGCCCGGGTGTGCTCCAGCTCCGACTCCGCCCGGTCCAGCAGGTGCCCGAGCGTGCGCCGGCTGCGGGCCAGCAGGGCCTCCAGCTCGTCCACCCGGGTCTCCACCATCCGCTGCGGATGGACGAACACCGGCCGCGCCAGCGCGTGCGCCAGCCCCCGCTCCTCCCGCTCCAGCAGCCCCCGCAGCGCCCGCAGCCCCCGGCCCTGGAGCTGGCGCACCCGCTCCAGCTCCTCACCGACGTCCGGCACCACCTTCTTCGCCGCGTCCGTCGGCGTCGAGGCCCGCAGGTCCGCCACCAGGTCCAGCAGCGGGGAGTCCGGCTCGTGCCCGATCGCCGAGACCACCGGCGTACGGGCGGCGGCGACCGTACGCACGACCTCCTCGTCCGAGAACGGCAGCAGGTCCTCCACACTGCCGCCGCCCCGCGCCACGATGATCACGTCGACCTCGTCCAGGGCGTCCAGCTCCTTGACCGCCCGCACCACCTGCGGCACCGCGTGCACCCCCTGCACGGCCACGTTGCGCACCTCGAAGCGCACCGCCGGCCAGCGCCGCCGCGCGTTCTCCAGCACGTCCCGCTCGGCCGCCGAGGCCCGCCCCACCACCAGGCCGATCAGCTGCGGCAGGAACGGCAGCGGCTTCTTGCGCTCCAGCGCGAACAGCCCCTCCGACGCCAGCGACCGCTTGAGCCGCTCCAGCCGCGCCAGCAGCTCCCCGATGCCGACGGGCCGTATCTCCGTGACCCGCAGCGACAGCTGCCCGCGCGGGGCGTACCACTCCGGCTTCGCCAGGACGACGACCCGCGCCCCCTCCGAGACCACGTCCGCGACCTCGTCGAAGACCTGGCGGAAACACGTCACGCCGACGGAGACGTCGTGCGACGGGTCGCGCAGCGTCAGGAACACCACCCCCGCCCCCGGCCGCCGGGACAGCTGCGTGATCTGCCCCTCCACCCACACCTGGCCCAGCCGGTCGATCCAGCCCCCGATGAGCCGGGACACCTGGCCGACCGGCAGCGGCGCTTCCGCCGACGTATTGAGACCCATGCAAGGAGGCTAACCGGCGCCGCTGACAGGGGCTCAGGCCCCGGGCACGGTGTCGGGGCCCCGCCGCCCCCGCTGGAAGAACAGCACCCCCAGCCCCACCGCCAGCCACACCGCCCCCACCGCCTGCGCCGTCGGGGACGCCTCCACGATCACCGCGACCGTCACCGCCGCCCCCAGCACCGGCGCCACCAGGTGCCTGCCCCAGCTCGGCCGGCCCTCCGTGCGCCGCACCACGAACCAGCCCACCACCGACGCGTGCAACAGGGTGAACGCCACCAGCGCCCCCACGTCCACCACCGAGACCAGATGGTCCAGCCCGTCGTCCCGCCGGGCCGCCCACACCGCCGCCACCAGCGTCACCGCCGCCGCCACCAGCAGCGCCGCCCTCGGCGTACCCCCCGAGGTCCGGGCCAGCACCCGGGGCAGCCGCCCCTCCCGGGCCATCGCGAACAGCAGCCGGCCCGCCGCGGCCTGACCCGCCAGCGCCGCGAACGCCGCCCCCACCGCCTTGCTCACCGCCACCAGATCGTGCAGCCAGCCCCCCACCGACGCCTCGACCGCCGTATAGAACGCCGGCCCCTGCCGCGCCGGATCCGCCGCCAGCTCCGCCGCCGGGAAGGGGGCGAGCAGCGCCGCCAGATAGGTCTGCGCCACGAACAGCACCCCCGTCAGCCCCAGGCAGAACAGCACCGCCCGGGCCACCCGCGCACCGCCCCCCGTCACCTCCTCCGCGAACGAGGCGATCGCGTCGAAGCCCAGGTACGACAGCACCGCCACCGACACCGCCCCCAGCACCGCCGCCGTCGAGAACCCCAGCGAACCGTCACCCGTCAGCGGCGAGAGCCACCCGCGCCGCGCCCCGTCCCGGACCAGGACCGTCACCGCCGACACCAGGAACACCAGCAGCACCACGATCTCCATCGCCAGCACCGCGAACCCCACCCGCGCGGCCGCCCGCACCCCCCACAGGTTCAGCAGGGTCGTCACCACCACCGCGAGGGCCGTCCACACCCACCGCGACACCTCCGGCACCAGCGCGTTCATCGCGATCCCCGAGAACAGGTACGCCACGGCCGGGATCAGCAGGTAGTCGAGCGCCGCCATCCAGCCCGCGATCATCCCCGGCCCCTCGCCCAGCCCCTTGCGGGCGTAGGTGAACACCGACCCCGCCTGCGGGGCCACCCGCACCATCTGCGCGTACGAGAACGCCGTGAACCCCATCGCCACCGTCGCGACCAGGTAGACCAGCGCGACCGCCCCGTGCGACTTCGCGTCCAGCGTGCCGAAGACCCCGACCGGGGCCATGGGCGCGATGAACAGCAGCCCGTAGACCACCAGGTCCCGGAAGCCCAGGCTCCGCCGCAGCGCGGGGGGCGCGGCCGTACCGGGATCCACAGCGGCTGCCATCGTTCCTCCGGGGGGCGGTGAGGACGGACGTTCGACCCAGTCTCTGCCGGACGGGGGACCTCCGGCCTCCTGGAGCCCCCCGTACGATGGAGCGTATGACTGCCCCCGCACCCGCCTCCCGCCGCGTCCTGCTCGCCGCCCCCCGCGGTTACTGCGCGGGAGTGGACCGCGCCGTGATCGCCGTCGAGCAGGCGCTCGAACAGTACGGCGCCCCGGTCTACGTCCGCCACGAGATCGTGCACAACAAGTACGTCGTCCAGACGCTGCAGAAGAAGGGCGCCGTCTTCGTCGAGAAGACGGAGGAGGTCCCCCCGGGCAACATCGTCATGTTCTCCGCGCACGGCGTGGCCCCCGTGGTGCACGAGGAGGCGGCGCGCGGCCGGCTCGCGACGATCGACGCGACCTGCCCGCTGGTCACCAAGGTCCACAAGGAAGCGATCCGCTACGCGAACGAGGACTTCGACATCCTCCTCATCGGCCACGAGGGCCACGAGGAGGTCATCGGCACCTCCGGCGAGGCCCCCGACCACATCACCATCGTCGACGGCCCGGACGACGTGGCCAACGTCGAGGTCCGCGACGAGTCCAAGGTCGTCTGGCTCTCCCAGACCACCCTCTCCGTCGACGAGACGATGGAGACGGTCGACGCCCTGAAGACCAAGTTCCCGCTGCTCGTCTCCCCGCCCAGCGACGACATCTGCTACGCCACCTCCAACCGCCAGGCCGCGGTCAAGGCGATGGGCGCCGACGCCGACCTGGTCGTCGTCGTCGGCTCCAAGAACTCCTCGAACTCCATCCGCCTCGTCGAGGTCGCCCTCGACGCCGGCGCCCGCGCCGCCCACCTCGTCGACTTCGCCAGCGAGATCGACGAGGCCTGGCTGGAGGGCGTCACCACCGTCGGCCTGACCTCGGGCGCCTCCGTGCCGGAGGTCCTCGTCGAAGAGGTGCTGGAGTGGCTGGCCGTGCGCGGCTTCGCCGACGTGGAGATCGTCAAGACGGCCGAGGAGTCCATCGTCTTCTCGCTGCCCAAGGAGCTGCGCCGCGACCTGCGCGCCGAAGCCGCCGAACTGGTGGCCGGAGCCTCCGACGAGTAGCCCCCGCGGCGGCCCCTTCGTACGGTGAGTCCATGCAGATCTTCGGTGTGGACATCGGCGGTACGGGGATCAAGGGCGCTCCCGTGGACCTGGACCGCGGCGAGCCGGCGCAGGAGCGCCACAAGGTACTGACACCACATCCGGCCACCCCCGAGGGGGTGGCCGGAGGCGTCGAGGAGGTCGTCCGCCACTTCTCCTGGGACGGGCCGGTCGGCGTCACCTTCCCCGGGGTGGTCACCCACGGGGTGACCCGGACCGCCGCCAACGTCGACAAGGCCTGGATCGGCCTCGACGCGGCCGCCCTGCTGACCGAACGGCTCGGCGGCCGCCAGGTCACCGTCCTCAACGACGCCGACGCGGCCGGCATCGCGGAGATGACGTACGGGGCCGGGCGCGGGGTCCCCGGCACGGTCATCCTGCTCACCCTGGGCACCGGCATCGGCAGCGCCCTCTTCCGCGACGGCCGGCTCGTGCCCAACACCGAGCTCGGCCACCTGGAGCTCAAGGGCCACGACGCGGAGACCCGGGCCTCGGTGAAGGCCAAGGAGGACGGGGACCTCAGCTGGGAGCACTGGGCGCGCCGCCTGGACAAGTACCTGGCGCACGTGGAGATGCTCTTCTCCCCGGACCTCTTCATCCTCGGCGGCGGCGTCAGCCGCAAGGCGGAGAAGTTCGTCCCGCTGCTGAAGGACATCCGGGCGCAGATCGTCCCCGCGAAGCTCCAGAACAACGCGGGCATCGTCGGCGCGGCGATGGCGGCACGGGACGGATTCACCCGCTGAAGCCCCGGCTGAGGCCTCTGACGCCTCAGTAGGCGGCGCTGCTCCGGCCGGCGCTCCGGCTCCTGCCCCCGCCGGTCCCGCCACCGGTCCCGGTCCCGGTACCGGCGCCCGTCCCGGCGCCGGTCCGCCGGGCCGCGGCGGCCCGGCGGCGCCCGCTCAGCGCGGCCCGCCGCACCAGCGAGATCAGCCCCGCCACCAGCGTCCCCGCGTACAGCCAGCCGGCGTGCAGGGACAGCGCCGACACCACCCCCATCAGCTCCCCGCCGAAACCGCCGGAGCCGCCCGACACGGGCCACACCCCGGCGGCGAAGGCGATCGGCACGCACACCGGCGCGGTGATCAGGTCGGCCGGCCGCACCCACAGCGCGGTCGCGGCGGCCACGGGCAGGAAGAGCAGCCCGTACGCGAACAGGGAGGAGTCGAACAGCAGCCAGCACACCCCGGCGACCAGCAGCATCGCCGCACAGGCGAACAGCCCGCCGCCGAGCCCGGTCAGCCGGGGCCGCGGCAGCCGCCGGGCGGCCGCCGCGGGGGGCCGGGGGCGCCGCCCCGCCTGGGCGGGCACCTGCGGGTGACGTACCGAACGCATCCTGTATCGCTCCACCCCACCAACCTAGGCGCGACCCCCCGCCCAGCCCGCCCGGACACGCGTACAACCATGTGCGCTCATCGGGAAAGTAAACTGTCCGACGGCCCACTCCGGGCCGCCGCCCCCACTCAGCTACGGGAAGTCGCCAACGTGTCGCTCACGATCGGAATCGTCGGTCTGCCGAATGTCGGCAAGTCGACCCTGTTCAACGCCCTGACCAAGAACGACGTACTGGCGGCCAACTACCCGTTCGCCACCATCGAGCCGAACATCGGCGTCGTCGGCGTCCCGGACCAGCGCCTCGGGGTCCTGGCCGGGATCTTCGGCTCGCAGCGGGTCCTCCCCGCCACGGTCGACTTCGTCGACATCGCCGGCATCGTGCGCGGCGCCTCGGAGGGCGAGGGCCTGGGCAACAAGTTCCTCGCGAACATCCGCGAGTCGGACGCGATCTGCCAGGTCATCCGCGCCTTCAAGGACGAGAACGTCGTCCACGTCGACGGCAAGGTCTCGCCCAAGGACGACATCGAGACGATCAACACCGAGCTGATCCTCGCCGACCTCCAGTCCATCGAGAAGGCGGTCCCCCGCCTGACGAAGGAGTCCCGCCTCCAGAAGGACAAGATCGCGGTCCTGGCGGCGGCCGAGAAGGCCCAGAAGATCCTGGAGAACGGCGACACCCTCTTCTCCCAGGGCATCACCAAGGGCACCGAGCAGGGCGACCTCCTGCACGAGCTGCACCTGCTCACCACCAAGCCGTTCCTCTACGTCTTCAACGTGGACGAGGACGAGCTGACGGACGACGCCTTCAAGGCCGAGCAGTCCGCCCTGGTCGCCCCGGCGGAGGCCATCTTCCTCAACGCCAAGCTGGAGGCGGACCTCGCCGAGCTGGACGACGAGGAAGCCCTGGAGCTCCTCCAGTCGGTCGGCCAGGAGGAGCCGGGCCTGGCCACCCTCGGCCGCGTCGGCTTCGCCACCCTGGGCCTCCAGACCTACCTGACGGCCGGCCCGAAGGAAACCCGCGCCTGGACCATCAAGCAGGGCGCCACGGCCCCCGAGGCGGCCGGCGTGATCCACACCGACTTCCAGCGCGGCTTCATCAAGGCGGAGGTCATCTCCTTCGCGGACCTGGTCGAATGCGGCTCGGTCACGGAAGCCCGCGCGAAGGGCAAGGCCCGCATGGAGGGCAAGGACTACGTCATGCAGGACGGCGACGTGGTCGAGTTCCGCTTCAACGTCTAATACGTTCGGCGAAAGGCCGTCTGACCTGCGGCGGAGCGGGTTGGGCGGCCTTTGCGGTCCGCACAGAGTCCGCAGCGCGCTGACTTCGGTCAGTGCGCGGGGGAGCGGCTAAGCCGCTTCGTCGACCTGTGGCCGGGCATCGGCGGACTGGTCCACGTACGCCTTGTCGACGGCGGCCCGGGTCCGCTCCTCGGAGTCGGGCCACAGGTGGGTGTAGATGTTCAGCGTCATGGCCGCGTTGGTGTGGCCCAGGCGCTCGGAGACGGTCTTCACCGACTCGCCATGCTTGATCAGCAGGCTGGCGTAGTGGTGCCGGAGGGCGTGGGGTCCGGTGCCCTTCGGTATGCCGGCCTTGGCGCAGGCGGGCCGCCACGCCCCGTCCATGAAGTGCGTGTAGACCACGGGTCCGCCCTGCGGCGCAGTGAAGATCCAGCTCTCGGGCCCATCGGTGGGGAAGTCCCGCAGGTGGGCCTTCATGGCGTCCACCGCCACGCGGGGGAGCGGAACCGTGCGGTGCGAGCGAGCGGTCTTGGGCGGGCAGACGTACACGCCGTGCTTGGCGGTCTGCTGGATCTGCTGCTCGACCGAGACCGTGGCATGCAGCAGGTCGAGGTGACGCCCCTGTAGGCCGAACAGCTCACCGGGGCGGAGTCCGGTGGCCGCGCCGAGCAGCACGAGGCCTTTGTAGCGGGCGGGAATCTCCTCGGACAGCGTCCGTACCTGCTCGACGGCCAGCGGCACGACCTTCTTCCGAGGCACTGAGGGCAGCTTCGCCTCGGCACACGGGTTGTGAGGGATCATCCGGTCACGGACGGCCGCCCGGAAGACGGCGTTGACCGTGTTGAAGACCGTCCGTGACGTGCTGGCGGCCAGCCCGTGCGTGGTGGTCAGGCTGGTGATCCAGCTCTGTACATCGCCGGGCTTGATTGCGCCGAGCGCCCGCTTCTCCCAGGCCGGGTAGACGTAGCAGCGCAGGTGCTGTGCCACCGCCTTGGCAGTGGAAGGCCGGTGCGGCTGGATGGCCCGCCATTCCTCCGCGTACTCCTTGAAGGGCTTCTTCGCCGACCGCGGGTCGACGTACTGGCCGGTGACCAGGCTGGCCGTGACCTCATCGATCCATCGCTGGGCGTCGATCTTGCGGTCGAAGTGGCGGGCGTGCTCCTTGCCGTCGAGGTCGCGGTAGCGGGCTCGCCATTTGCCGTTGGGGCGCTTCTGGATGTTGGCCAAGTGGCTTCTCCTTCATGTCGGTTGTCAGTAGTGGCCACCGTCCTCGATGTCGCTGCTGAGAGTGCGAGCGTCCCGCTCGTCGCCCATGAGGCGGAGGCACTGCTCGTGGATGGCCCGCGAGCTGTCGGGATGGGCCTTGATGTGGTCGGCGATGGCGACCACGGCGTGATGGAGACGGTCGCGCGCGTCTCGGGCCTCGTAGAACGCTTCGACGGCCTCTTGGACGAGGCGCCGGCTGTCGATGTCGAGCACCTCCAGAGGCGGGGACATCAGCTCTTCGAGGGGGAGCTCGAAGACGCGGGAGAAGGCGAGGGCCTCGTCGAGGTTGATACGTCGGCGCGGGGTGCCGTTCTCAATGCGCCAGACAGCCGTCTGGTTCATCTTCACCCCGGCCCGCGTGACCCGTTCCGCCAGTTCCGTCGTGCTCCATCCCCTGACCTCGCGCTCCAGGGCGACGCGTGCGGCCACGTTCCCCTCGCTGTAGAGCAGCGGCACCTCGCCGGACTCGGGCCTGTCGCCTGCCATCGCACCTCCATCGCAACCATCCTCGCTATGCAGATTGAAACACGGACTTCCTGATTTGGGTAACCGGGGATTGTCGGGTACAACATTATTCAGATCCGAAACGTTGCCTAGTTGAATGGGAATACATGCGATACCTGACCACCGCCGAGGTTGCCGAGCGCTACCGCACGGCCGAGAGCACCGTCCGCTACTGGCGCCACATCAGGAAGGGGCCGCGCGGCATCAAGGTCGGGAAGCGGGTGCTGTACCCCGAGGCCGAGCTGCTGCGGTACGAGCGAGCGCTGATCGATGGCCAGGACGAGTGGGGTCTGGCCGCGTAGCCACAGACCCGAAGCTGCCGGGGCCCTCCACCCACCTCTGAACGACCAACCGACGAGAAGGCGGACCAGGTCCCGCTCCGCCCCTCGCCAGAAAGGAACGCCTATGGAGGACACCTCCTCCCCCATCCTGTCGACCGCTTCCGCTGCAGGCGGTTGGCCGCCGGTCGCGGTCCCCGGCCAGGGCATCCCGTGGCGCGGTCCGGACCGGGCAAACGTCCGGTCCACCTCTTCGGGGACCGGCGATCGACCGGACCGTGCCGCTGGTCCGGTCGGTCCGGAACCGGACCGACCCGCGACCGAAACCCGGACCGGAGTTCCGGACAACCCGGACCAGGAACCCGGACCGGCGGAGAACGCACAGCTCAGCGGCCTATCGGACCGGACCAACAACCCGGACCACCCGTCCGGTCCGGATGGGGCCGGACCAGATGCTGGGGACCGGGCGGAGAGTTCCGGTCAGTCGCTTGTCGAACCCGGACCGTCGGTCGGGGTTGACCACGGTGCTGCTGGGATGGTCCCGGAACCCGGACCGGGGACTGGGGACCGGGAGCGCGCTGGCCTCAAGGCGGACCGGGACCAGGACGGGACCGTCGTACTGGACGAGCTGCGCGCCGCGATTGGCCGGTACGTCGTACTGCCGAGCGAGGAGGCACTGACTGCGGTCACCCTGTGGGTGGCGGCCTCCCACATTCAGCCCGCCCTCCAGCACGCTCCGCGCCTGGCGGTGGTGGGGCCGACCAAGGGCTGCGGCAAGTCGCGTGTCCTGGACGTGCTCCACGAGACCGTGTCCCGACCGATGATGACGGTGAACACCTCGCCGGCGGTGATCTTCCGGATCATCGGCGAGGACCCGCCGACGCTACTGGTGGATGAGGCCGACACCATCTTCGGCCCCAAGGCCGGGGACAAGGAGGACCTCCGTGGCCTGCTGAACGCCGGACACCAGCGCAACCGCCCCGCGTGGCGGATCTCCGGCCCGGAGCACAAGCCGACCGCGTTCCCGACTTTCGCCATGGCTGCGCTGGCAGGCATCGGCGACCTTCCGGACACGATCATGGACCGCGCCGTCGTGCTCCGCATGCAGAAACGCAAGCCCGGCGAGAAGGTCGCTCCCTTCCGCTCCCGGCACTCCGTCCCGGAACTGAACGCCCTGCGCGACCGGCTGGCCGCGTGGCTGACCCCACTGCGCGGGGCAGCGCACCGGCACGTGCCACCTATGCCGGTCGAAGACCGGGCCGCAGACACCTGGGAGCCCTTGGTCATCGTCGCCGACCTGGCCGGCGGCCACTGGCCCGCCCATGCCCGTGCCGCCTGCCTGGCGATGACCCGGAACGAGGTGGTCCAGGACGAGCAGACGACACTGAAGACCCGGCTGCTCCGGGACATCCGCCGCGTCTTCGAGCAACAGGGCGACAAGGAGGCGCTGCGCAGCCACGACCTGCTCGCCGCCCTCGTCCAGGACGCGGAGGCGCCCTGGGCCGAGTACGGGACAAAGGGCCTGAACGCCTACCACCTGGCCAACCTGCTCCGCGACTTCGGCATCAGTCCGGCCAACCACCGTTTCGAGAACGGCAGGCAGGCGAAGGCGTACGCCCGTAATCAGTTCCTCGACGCCTGGGCCCGGTACTGCCCCGATCCCGCCCCGCCAGTGCCCACAGCCGAGGAGGCCGTGCCCGCACGTCGAGCCTTGGGCAAGCCACCGGCCCCTCCATCCGGAGCGCTGCCCATCGGTCCGCCTGGCGGGCCTGCCGGCCCCAGGCTCACTCGCTGACACCAGCTCCGTATCAATCCGTCGCATCCGTCCCCGCGCAGGTCAGCGCGGGGACGGAGTTCCTTGCCGATACGGATCAGTCCGTACCTGCGACCGTCTCCGTACCTGTCCTGACCAGCTACGGGACGGATGCAACGGACGTGACGAAGCCTCACCCCACACGACTACCGGAGCATCACCATGCCCGAATCGACCACCGACAACGCCCCCACCCGCCGCCGTAAGGCGTTCTTCGGCCTGACCCGCCGATCAGCAGCAAGCTGGAGCGAACGAGCCTCTAACGAGGCTTCGTCCGCGCTTGCCCCCGCCCCAGAGGTGGCGGAGGAGAAGGCCGAGAGCCAGGGGGCGCCCGAGCCGGAGGAGGGAATAGCCGCGACCAGCTGTCCGCCCGCACCCGACTCCGTCGACCCGAGCACTCAGCTGCCGACCGATGTCCAACCGCCCGTCGAGCAGCCGTCCTGGCGGGACCTCGATGCCCCCGTCCTGCCCGCGTTGATGAACCGCAAGCGCACGGTGGAGAAGCGCGACCAGGAGAAGACCATCCGCTTCACGCGGACTGCGGTCCGCGTGATCAGCGCCGCCGCCCACCAGCGCGGTCAGAAGTTCGCCGGATTCGTCGGGGACGCCGCCCTGGCCGTCGCCCTGGGCAAGGCAGGACTGGTCGGCAGCCCGGAGGACGATCCTCTCCGCCCGCTGATCGAGGCCGTCGAGGCACACACGGTCGCGCTGAACCGCATCGGAGGCAACCTCAACCAGATCGCCGCAGCCATCCACCGAGGAATAGTGCCCGAGCGTGCCGAGGCGGTGCTGGACCGCGTCGAGCAAGCGGCCGAGAGCAGCTACCGACTGATCGACCAGCTCCTGGCGGAAGGCACTGCGCATGGTTCCTGACGTCTCTACCGGCTCCAACACCCGCGGACTGATCGTCTACCTCTTCGGCGCCGGCCGCCGCGACGAACACACCGACCCGCATATCGTCGCCGCCTGGGACATGGTCGGCGCCCCCGACCCTGGCCGCGACCCCGAGGCCAGCTACACCCTCCTCGCCAAGCGCCTCGACCACCACGTCGACCTGCGCACCCGCGAGCTGGGCGGTAAGAAGCCGCCTCGGCACGTCTGGCACTGTCCGGTCCGTACCGCGCCCGGCGACCGCTACCTCACCGACGCCGAGTGGGCCGAGGTCGCCCGCCGCATCGTTCACGCTGCCGGCATCGCCCCCGAAGGTGACGAGAATGCATGCCGGTGGATCACGGTACGCCACGCTGACGACCACATCCACATCATGGCCACCACCGTCCGCGCCGACGGACGCCGCCCGCGCACCCACCGCGACGGACAGCGGGCCCAAGCCGAGTGCCGCAAGATCGAAGCCGAGTTCGGTCTGCGCCGCCTGAAGTCCGGCGACCTCACCGCGCCCCGCACTCCCACCGGCGCCGAACGTGCCAAGGCCGAGCGCCAGGGTCAGACCGCCACGGCACGGCAGTGGCTGCGCGAGCAGGCGTACGCGGTCGCCGCCGCCGTACGCAATGAAGCCGACTACTTCACCGTGCTGCAGTCCCTCGGCATCAAGGTCAAAACACGCCTCGGCCCCGAGACCGGCGACGTGATCGGCTACAGCCTCGCCGCACCTGGCGACACCAACGCGGCCGACGAGCCCGTCTGGTACGGCGGCTCGAAACTCGCCCCCGACCTCTCCATCAACCGCCTACGCGAACGCCTTCTTGACCAGGACGTAGCCGACCGCCCGGGGTATGCGGCGGACCCCGCCGACCCATGGCGTCACACCACCACCGCCACACAGGTGGCACGCACCGTCCTCGACTCCGGCGATGATGCCGCCGCCCAGGGCCACCTGGCCGCCTTCGGCGACGCCCTGTACAACATCGCAAGCGCCACGACCGGCCCACACCGGGCGGAACTACGGGCGGCGGCGACGGCGTTCAACCGCGCCCGTCGCTCCGCCACCCGCGCCGACCACCAGGCCGCCACCGCCCTGCGCAAGGCCGCCAAGGAACTCGCCTACGCCTCCAGCGAGCCGGGCGGACTCGCCATCGCCCTGCTCTTCGCCACCGTGCACCTGGCCCGCGCCGCCGCCAAGTGGCACGAACAGCGCGGCCACGAACAGCAGGCGGCAGCGGCCGAGGAAGCCTTCCGCCACCTCCAGGCGGGCTACCAGCAGGCCGCCCCACCCGTCCTGGCTGACCTGGCCCGCCGCGCACCACGAGCCGCAACCGCCAGCCGCTTCGAGCAGGACGTTCGCGCGGCCCTCCCCGACCACGCCGACCGGATCCTCGCCGACCTCACTTGGACCGCCCTGACCACAACCCTCGCCCAAGCCGAAACCGCCGGCCACAACCCCCGACGCCTCCTGGCGGAGATGGGCACCCAGCGGGAACTCGACAGCGCCGAGCACCCCGCCGAGGTCCTCAACTGGCGCATCACCACTCAACCGAACCGGCGGGCGCAAGCCGCTCGCAGGCAAAGCACCATCAGCGGCACCTCGGCCAGGTCTGCCCCGCAGCATCCGCTGCTCACACCAGTGGCCACGAGTCCCGAAGAGCACAGTCGACACCGCTGACCCCGGCTCGATGCCCCCCACGCGTCGTGGTGGGGTATCGGGTTCAACGGTAGAGCTTCATGTCGTGATCTCCACTGCTCGGGCCTACGCGAGAGCTCATCCAGGTGGCGGACCTTCTGGCAGTCCTTGGCGTCGGGCAATCCCGGGCTTTGCTAGGCCGAGGCCGAGAAGGGGTCAGGGTTGTCGGACCGATCACCTACTGTCAGACCCTGATTGTGTATCAACTGGCCTCTTAGGCAAGCGACTTGTTTGAGGAGTGCGACATGAATGTTCCGTACGAGGCACGACTGCGTGACATGCTGGCCAATCGCCTTCCTCTCATCGAGCCGAGTCTTCGGTTGATTGGCACGGAGTACCCGCTTCCCAATGCCCATGGAACGCGCGGGCGTATAGACATCCTTGCCCGAGACGGCCACGGGTCGTGGGTGGTGATCGAACTGAAGCGATCGGACTCGACTTCGGCTCGAGCCCTTCATGAGGTCACGAAGTACGCCGAGCTGTTACAGCAGGAGATGGGGCTCCGTAAGGACCGCATCCGCGCGCTGATCGTCTCCACCACTTGGCGCGAACTGCGCGTCCCGGTGAGCAACATGGCGCGAGACTGGTCCCACGATCTCCGCGGGTACCAGCTGACATTGGACGACAATGGCGTTCCTGTGCGTGCGGACCGCGTGGAATTTCTCGAAGCGGCGGTACCGCCGCGGGTGACCCCGCACCATTTCATCTACTTTTACAACTCTCCGGAGGGGCGAACGCAAGGCTGGCACGAAATTCTAGGCAGAGCCGCCGAGGCCGGAGCGCATGATCTCCTCGCAGCGGACTTCCGACGTATCTCGGAGAGAGACCTTGTGGTCGCACCGTACGGTCTCTATTTCGCAATCGGGCGCCTGGACCCAGAAGAGGCGCCGGCATGGCTTGATGGCAGTGAGGTGGATTCGTACGAGGAAACCGGAGGGTACCCCTTGGAGTACTCGGCCCTCTGCCACATCACAAAGCATGTCTTCGCGGCTGGCTATGATTCGGCCCGCCCCGGCGTACTTCGGCATCTGGCGGAGAGCCCACAATGGGAAATTGAGGGCTATCGGGCGGCTGGTAAATTCGCGAAGCGCACTTCGTTGGACGAGCGGGATCTCCTCCGCGAATTGAACGGTGACGAAGAGGGGATCGGCGAAGTCCTCTATACAGGCTCAGCGCGTACCACGGATCGTGGAAGATGGCCAGCTTTCCGGGAGGAGAGCAGGATGTGCTTTGCGGGAAACCCTGATTGGGAGAGGCTCGTGGCGCGGTGGCTGGACGACGTCTCGGCTGATGGCGTGGAGCGCGACGTCATGCTCCACGTGTATAACCCCTGCGACTTGATCCGATCTCTGGTGCACGGGTGGCCTGACAAGCTCTCAAACCTTGTTCCTAGAACCTTTGGAACGGCACTTGCCCAGGACGGCGTCGATCGCACGATCCATGGCTCGCTCTACTGGGACGGCATTCCTCACACGGATGTGGCTGGCCGGGCGAGGTTGGTGTATCGCGACGCTATGCATTGGCAGACTCATCGCCTCATGGATGCGGCCTGGGTCACCGATCTTGATCTTCTTGGTCTGCTCGGGCTTCGTTACGTACTCATCGAGCAGATCGGAGGAAATCCATTGAGTCTCTCCGAGGCGCATGAACTCCGACTTCATTTCGTACAAGGCGCGGACCTCTGCACATTGCCGATCCCCTGCGATGGGTCGCAGTTGCGCGACGCTGGCTGGAATGGGGTCTACTCGCTCGATACATTCCTGGAGCGGCATGAAGATCAGATCGACGCGATGATTTCTGAATATCGGTCTGGATTTCATTTCGGGCCCTGATGTTCCTCGGTGATCAGTTAGCGGAGCATCTCGCCCTGGATGGTTGATAGATGCCAACCACGGCTATCCCGTTCAGAAACTGAACTGCGCCCAGGTACAGGCCAGGGACTACATCGCACCCTGATGCCCTCGCTGCCTGTGGCAGCGAGGGCATCAGTTGTCACGCGACCCGGGCTCTGGGCAGCTGCGAGACCCACGTTATGACCTCGGTTAGGTGCTCGGGCTGCAGTCCGAGGTGCGGGTCGGGCTGAACGAGGAGAGTCGGCGCGCCCTTGGCGGTCCGCTCCGCTGCCCAGGCGTGGTCGAGGTTGGTGAAGTCGTCGTCGACCCAGGCGACTGCCGACTCGCCGAGCCACGGTTCGACGTGGTCGCGCTTCCAGAGGTAGCCGTTGGGGTGGCTGGTGGTGATCTCGGGGCGGGGGAGATCGAGGTACGGGAACTCCGGCAGCCCGAGGAGCGGCCCGACGATGGTGGTGGCGTCCTTGCGCCAGCTCGTGCACCACGCGGGGTCGACGAGGCCGCTGGTCAGGAAGCTGGCGAGCAACGGGCCGTGGGCGGGGTTGAGCCAGATCGGTACCGGGTTGTCGGGGTCGCGGCCTGCGGGCAGGACGGTGTGGCGGACGTGGGCGGGTGGGGTGCTGCCGTTGGACGCCGGGAACGATATGAGGACGCCGTCGATGTCGAGCAGGAGGTAGGGCAAGGGCATCGTTGCCTCCGTCGGTCAGCGTTTCCGGGCGGTGATCAGGAGAGTGGTGGGCCACGGGTCGAGACGCGGATGCCGCAGCTCGATGGCCGAGGTGATCCGCAGGCCGGTCCGGGAGAGATGGGCGGCCCAGCGGTGGGCGTCGTACTCCCAGCGGGCGATGGGCAGCAGGGTTCGGTCGGGCATGGTGACGTAGTCCTCGCGGGGACGGTCGTCCGTCGAAGGATGTCTTCCGGCCCGTGCCGGGTGGGGTACGGAGAAGGCCAGTACGCCGCTGGGCACGAGGTGGCGGGAGATTGCGGCGAGCAGAAGCTCCGGAGCGACCAGGCCGACGGCGCCGAATACCGAGTAGACCCCGTCGAAGGTCTGGCCGGTGGCCTGGAGGTGGTGTAGCGCATGGCCGGCGGAGAAGGTGGCGCCCTTGATGTGGCCGTAGTGCGACCGCGCTCGCCGTACCTGGAGGCCCACCAGGTCGACTCCTGTGGCGTGGGCCCGGTGGTGCTGGGCGAGGTGGGCGACGTTGTGGCCGGGACCGCAGCCCAGCTCCAGGAGGCGCTTGCCGCGCAGGTCCCGGCCGAGGATCTCCGCGCCGGGGCCCAGACCGGGGTGGGTACTCCACTCCATCCGTGCCGGAGGAACGAGCGCGTGGGCCGGTGCGGTGGCGAGACGCTGGGCGGCGTGGGCGTACCAGGGGGAGACCTGGGCGAGCACCTAGACCTCCAGGAGTTGGACCACGTCGTTCAGGTGGCGGCGGACGACGGGGATGTACGCGAAGTCCCTGGTCGGGTCGTTGATCCAGCGGATCGCCTGCTCCATGAACCACTCGACGGCCCACATGCGGTGCCAACCCAGGGCCCATGCCTCGGCGGGCAGGCCGCCCCGGGCGGCGAGGGCGTCTTCGTGCCCTCCGGCGGCGACGTACTGCTCCAGGAACACCCGCAGTCGGACGGGGCTGGGCGTCTCGGTGGTGCCGTGGTAGGAGGCAAGGTCGATCAGGCCGGGGCCGGTGAAGGCGCGGGCGAAGTCGAGGAGGCGCCAGCCCTCCTCCCCGATGTGGACGCTCGTGGGGTGGAACTCGGAGTGCACCCAGCCGAAGGGGTCGAGCGTCGCCCCCTGGGCGCGGGCCTCGGATGCTGCGGAGATCTTCCCCAGCGTGGTCTCGATGTCGTCGCAGTCCGTCCACCGGCCGGCCTTCCGAAGCCGCTGGAGGTGGTCGAGGGCCCGGCCGGGCAGGGCCGCGAGGCCCGTGCCGTCGAGGAAGGGCAGACCGCTGGCCGGGCGGGCGGCGTGAAGCATCACGGCGGCGGCGACGCCGTCGAGGTCGTCGGCGTCCCGTACGGGGGTGCCGAGGTCGTCCATCAGCATCCCGAGCCACTTGTTCTGCATGGCGGTGGCGTGAAGCTTGGGGACCGGCAGCCCGCGGTGGCGTGCGATCCGCAGGGCCTGGGCCTCGCGGTCGAAGGGCTCCTTGGCGTACTTGAAGACGGCCGTGGTGCCGTCGGGGAAGGTGACGCGCTCGACTCCGGACATGCCCCATACGCGGATCTCGGTGCGTTCGGGGAGGGGCTTGTGGATGAGGGCGCACAGGTCGTCCAGCAGGGTGGCGGTCAGGCTCTGGTCCATGGGGGTGTCTCCAGGGGCTGGTGGGCTCCGGGGCGGGCGAACGTGCTGGCCCGCCCCGAAGCCGTAGTGGGGTGGGGCTACTCGGCCGCGGTCACGCGGTGGGCGTAGACCTGCTCGATCCAGCCCGCCTTGAACTCGGCGAGGTCGTCACGGAAGTTGGCCATCGAGGCACCGTAGGGCGCGACGACGCCGCCCGACTGGTCCGGCACGGACTGGCAGCCGTGCACGAGCCGCCCGCCGAGGGCGGCGTGGGCCTTGATGGACTCGATCCGGCGGTGCTCGTTGAACCAGCCGCCGTGGTAGACCTCGTCGAGCCTCCCGCCCGTCTCGTCATCCAGGTCGAAGACGACGGAGGTGGCGGCGGGGAAGAACCAGCACGGGCCGACGTTGGAGATGTGGCCGTCCAGTTCAACCTTGTTGAGCGCCATGAGTGTGGCGGCCTCGCGGAGCATCCGCAGGTGGTCGGCGGTGAGCTGCGGCAGACCGAGGCCGGCGAGGTGCTCGTCGCGAAAGAGGTACGCGTACACCTCGTACGCGGTGGCCAGGACACGGGCGGCGTCGGAGGTTGACTCTCCGTGGTTCTTGATGAAGTCGAGCGCCAGCTGCTCGACCGCGCTCTCGGTCGTCTCGTCCACCTCCAGGAGCTGGGCCTTGACCAGCTCCCAGTCGGCGATGAGCCAGGTGTTGGACTCGAAGCGGAAGAAGTACTCGGCCGGGTCGATGGTGATGCGCCGGCCGTCCACGTGGATGCCGGGTAGGCGGCTCCAGCGGGGGTCGAAGGCGTCGGGCAGCTCGACCGTGATGGTCGCGGTGTCGATGGTGGTCACCGTTTCTCCGTCTCTGATCGTCCGGACCAGGGCATAGGAATGCCCGAGCCCGGTAGGACGTACGGAACGTGGGGGCCGCCCGGCCCGAGAGTGGGGCGGCTGTCGATAAGTGAACCGCCCGCTACGCAGAGTGGGTACGGTGTGACCGAGCCCAAGCGGTATACGCGGTTTACAGCTCCGGGACGGAGGAACGTGCCAGCGCCGACCGACCCCAACTCCCGCCTGCGCGAGACGATCCACGCTGCCGGATGCACCTACGAAGCCCTCGCCAAGGACGTCCGCCGCATCGCCGCCGAGAACGGCGAGCTGCTCCAGACCAACAAGTCCGCCATCTCCCACTGGGCCAACGGCACCCGCGCGCCCTCGGGCCAGGCCGGCCAGTACCTTGCCGAAGCCCTCTCCCGCCGCCTGGGCCGCGTCGTCACCCCGACCCAGCTCGGCCTCCACTCCGGCGACGCCGAAGCCGCCTCGAACGGCGACCCGGTCGAGGCAGTCACCGACCTTGGCCGTGCCGACGTCGAACGCCGCCGCTTCCTCGCCATCGCAGCCTTCACCACGGCCGGCGTCGCCATGCCGCTGCTCCACGACCACGAAGCCACCTCCCGGATGCTCCGCGCCCGCACCGGCCGCTCGCTCGTCGGAGGCGAGGACATCGACGTCGTACGCCAGATCACTGCGGCCTTCAGTGCCGCCGACGAACGCCTGGGCGGCGGCCACGGCCTGACCACCGTCACCGCGTACCTTGCCGACACTGCTGCCCCGATGCTCCGCGGACGCTTCCCCTCGGAGCCGTTACGCCTGGCCGCGTTCGGTGCCGTCGCCGAACTCGCCTACCTCGCAGGATGGAAACACCACGACCTGGGCCACGAAGGCGCCGCCCAGCGCTACTACCAGGTCGGCTATCAACTCGCCTGCGAAGCCGACCCCCACGGCCACGCGGCCTGGATGATGCGCGCCCTCGCCCACCAGGCCCTAAGCCTCAAACAGCCCCACCACTGCGTCGATCTCGTCGAAGGCGCCCTGCGGCGCGGCCTCGGCCACGTCGACGGCCAGACCGAGGCCCTCCTCCACATCACCCACGCCCGCGCCTACGCCGCCACGGACGCTGGCCCCTCAGCCGCACGTGCCCTCCTCGCCGCCGAAGACGCCCTTGTACGGGACGACGGCCCCCAGCCCAGCTACTCCCGCGTCAGCGGCCCCGCGGCCGGCACCGTGGCCAGCCACACCGCCCGTACCCTGACCGACCTCGCCGACCACATCGGCACCGAACAGCAGCACCGCGACGCCCTCACCCGCTGGGACCCCGAGAAGTACAAGCGGGTCCACGCCCTCACCCACGCCGACCTCGGCGACAGCCTCGCCGCCCAGGCACGCGCCGACGAAGCCGTCGCCGCCTGGACCCAGGCCCTCGTCCTCATGGAGGGCATGACCTCCGACCGGACCCGAAAGGCGATCACCTCGATCCGCTCCACCCTCGCGGTGTACCAGCGCCGCCGCGTCCCCGGCGCCGCAGATCTCGCCCGCCGCGCTCGCGAGGCCCTCGCCTAACATGCCCAACAACCCGCCCGACGAAGGGAACACCGTGGCCCAGCAGACCGACGACCGCTCCCAAGGCCTCAAGCCAGCGCTCGAATCGATGACCTTGCTGGTCGCAGCCGTCATCGTCCACGACAAGGCCACCAATCGCGTCGTCCTCCTCCAGCGCAGCGAGAACGCCAAGTTCGCCCAGGGCCTGTGGGACCTCCCCGTCGGCAAGAGCGAACCGGGCGAGCCCATCACGGAGACCGCAGTCCGCGAGCTCTACGAGGAGACAGGCCTCACCGTGAAGCCCGAGTCCCTCAAGGTCGCCCACATCATCCACGGAGCCTGGGGCGTCGAAGCCCCCAACGGCTTCCTCACGGTGGTCTTCGCCGCCCACGACTGGACCGGCGAACCCGAAAACCGCGAACCCCGCAAGCACTCCCAGGTCCGTTGGATCGATGCCGACGTCATTCCCGAGAACTTCGTGGACACCACCGCAAGCGCCCTCCACCGATATCTTTCGGCTGGGTCCCAGGTCTCACTCGACGGCTGGGGCTGAGGATAATTTGGGGAGCCCACTGCCCACCTATTGAGTGGTGGGAGTGATCCATTCTGGTTCTGCTTGCTTTGGGACTGAATGCGATGCAAGGCGAACCGAGGGTGTCGGCCTGAATAGAGATTCGAAGATCACCTCGAATTCACACTCGTCGGAATCCTTGAATGCGGGCAGCTTCCTGATGTCGTCTGCGGTCAAAAAGCGCTCACAGAAGGAGCGAGCGCGGTCGTTCTTGTTCGAGGACTCATTTTCCTCCAGTGGCGGATAGTAATCTTCAATTGCCCCGCGCTCCCATACGTAAATATCCTCCTCTCGTAGCGCCTGGAGCAGCTCCAGTTTCATGCTCCTGAGGTCAGGATCGGCGGCCTCTTCGAGAACTCGCCGCATGGTGCCTGATGTAGATCGCGCGAAGAAGGCACTGATGGCGGCATCGAGGTCCTCCCATTCGCAGAGTCCTTGCGCATATTGCTCTCGCGCTGTACAGGCTCTCTTCCAGAGATCCTGTACAGCCCCGTTGGATCGCATGCCTTTGAGAGTCTTTCCAGACGGCTCGGTGCCCGCATCTGCGACCATCTCGTTGACCTTTGCAATGAGTCGATCTCGCAATTGGCGGCAGGTTTGACTGGCACCCAGCTTGTCGAACCCTTCGATTAGAACATCAAGGTCTGCGAGTACGGCGACCTGCATCTCGAAACGAGTGAAGAAACCTCTGTAGCGGGCAATGCTTCCCTTTCCTTCGACTTTCGCTACCGCTGTCGCGCGCTTCTCGAAATCCCATTCCGCATTCAGGGTGCGGGCGATGTGTGGGATCAAGACGTGGTCGCTGGGCCCCTCTACGAGCAGAACCGCGTTTGCGAAGAATGCTGCCTCATTGTTTTCGTGCTTAATGATCTCGAATTGATCGCGCGCATCCATGTCGGACAGGTCGATCACGCGAGTCCGACTCGCCGGCGGATCCAATGAGTGGTCCTTAATGACCTTCACGAACGTTCCGGTTGCCCCGGGCGAAAAGAATGATGATGAGTGAGTGCTGACCAGGACGTCATTAAACTCGGAGAAAAAGGCGAGGGCTTCGAACAGCTTTCGCTGTGCCTGCGGGTGCAGGAATACTTCGGGCTCCTCAAATAGCAGAAGGCAGGGCTGCTGAGAGCTGTCTGCTGTTGCCGGTCGGGCAGTTTTCATGTCAACGTATGCGCGAAGGATGGCGAATGCGACCGACCTTCGGAGCCCATCCCCCTTGGTCTTAAAGTGACCCGTGATTCCATCGTCGATGGAAATTTCGGCCTCTTCGAGTAGGCTACGCAGGCGTGGAGGGGGAATCTCAAGGCGCACACTTGCGCGCGGGAAGGACTCCTGAAGGTTTCGCTGGATTAGGGACTCGATTTCCCTTACTTCGGAGAGGCGTTGATCGGATTCCTCGCCATCGTCGGCCGTGATTACATTAAGCTGCCCGCGGAGTGCTTCGAATGACGATTCTAGCTCGGGGAGTTGATGCTCGATTTGCCCAAAAAGTAGACTAAGGAGTCGCCCGAAAGTTGCCGTGGATGTGGTCTTGACTTCTTCGTTGAGTTCCTTGACGGCAGGGATGTAGACACACTCCGGCAGGAGCGGGGCAATGGACTTGTCCATCCCTGTTGGCAAAGAGTCATCCCCGGTGACGAAGTCATCGTCACCGAGTTTCTCCAGCACTGCGGCGATCTCGCGCCGTACCGCAGCACGATTTATCTTCCCGCCAAGCTTGTCGGCAATTTCTGGGTACATCACCTGCACGTTGGCGGTAATGACTTCGGAGGATAGCCCAGGCTTCAGGGTGTCGTCGATGACGATTTTTGTGTACCTCTGCTCTCTGGGTACCCGTGTGACGACTAGAAGGGTCCCCTTCCCGGGGCTTGCGTACACCTTGGCGAGCGTGATTCTTCCGTCCCGAACTTCTTTCTCAATCCGAACTCGATGCCCATCTTCGAGTCGCTTTAGATCGGCGTCGCTAACGTCGGAAAAGGAAAGCTGAATCCGGATAGGGCGGTTTCTGCTCAGGAAGTCGCTATCGGCTGCGTTACCTGATTTCAGAAACATATTCAACGCCTGGAACACGGATGATTTTCCGGCGTTGTTCTCGCCGATAAGGCAGCCAAATCGAGAGAAAGGGATACTCACGTCTGTAAGACCGCGGAAGTTCTCGATCTTGATGGTCTCGAGGCGCATGGTGCTCCAGGTGTTCAAGCCGCAGAGCGATCATCGTAGAGGCCCGTGAGGTTCTGGTGCGGGGGAATCCGGAACGCAGATGTCCGCCTCTCGTCGCTCGTCCCCTGTCAGCGAGCGCATGTGGGCACAACGGGCTGTGCTTGGACGACAGGTGACGGGGCGGAGACTCGCGCACCTCCGGTGGGCCTGCCCCAGCACTTCAGTGCTCACGTCGCCATGGTTCGAAATCAGCCGTACATGCTGATTTCGCCTCGGTACAGGGCGGGCCGCTGCCAGACTGTCTCCAGGGATTACATGGCAGTGTCGTTGGGGGAGAGCGCAGTGGCGCAGAAGAGCGACAAGCCCTACTACCGGGCAGGGCACTGGGTACGGCCGGCAGCCGTCAAGCAGGTGAAGAAGCCTGCGACGGGCGTCATCGTTGTGGCTGCGTTGCTGGCGATCGCCGCTTGGAACACCGTCTTCGGCGATGACGGTGAGGCGCCGGCGCCGGCTCCGCAGCAGCCAGTCCCGACAGCCGCAGCTACTCCCTGAACGGGTACCTCAACTGCGGTCGTTTCGTCGGGATAATCGCCCCGCCAATCGCGCCAGCAACGTGGGGTGATGTCCCTGGCCCAGCCGTGGGACGGCGGGCCGATCGGCTGCCTCGATCGTTGTCTCTGCCAGCAACCGCATCCACACGGTTTGCCACTCAGTGACCTGCGTATCCGGCACGCCGCAAGCAGACAGGTACGCCGCCGTGGTCTGCCAAGTCTTGGGTAGGCTCTCGCGGTTCAAGAGGCGACTGACGGTGCCGGCCGATACGCGTCCACCGGAGCGTTGGCTGACCAGCTGATGGGTGAGGCCGCTCGTAACGCGAACGTCTGACAGCGCCTTGAAGAACCCCTCGACAGTGCGGATGCCCGAGGGACTGGGCCAGGAGCGTTCTGGCGCGTGGTTCTTGCCGATGGGAGGAGCGGACCCCGTTGCCGGTAGGTACGCAGGGTTACGGCCGAGGGCAAGCTGTGCTCCCGTGTTCCTATCTCTCGCCTGTGGTACGGGACGCCCCTTGGCTGCCAAGCTGATGCGCATGTGTCGGTACAGGGCACCGAACTCCAGCAGCTCAGGTCCGTAAGGTATTCCCATCTGAAGGGTGTCTAGGAGTTCTCCGGTGAAGGCAGTGAACGGCTCACCTGGTGGGGCAAGTGCTGGGCGCGTTTCTGCGGCAGCGGCCAGCAGGAATGATCCCTCCACGGATGCCTGATCGGCCAGATCGGCCGGACCACCCATCGACCCCAGGGCACGGCCGCTGTAGCAGCAGTCGAGGATGACAACACATCGCTCGGCCCGGCCGGTGAGGAGCGCCTGCCGTAGCCACTGATAGGGCAGCCCGGTCTCGACCTGTTGTTGCCTGGACTGCGGCATGGCCAGATAGAGGTCATTTTCCGGGTCGACCAGCCCATGACCCGCGAAGTAGACGAGCACGGTGTCACGCGCTTGCTCGGCTGCCGCCCGCACTGCGGCCATGGTCATCTCAGCAGTCGTGGGGTTCGAGAGGGTCACACAATGTTCCGGCGGCAAACCCCAGGAGGAGGGTTCTGTCAGTGCTTTGGCTAAAGCGGTCAGGTTGTTGGACACCGCTGGCAGTTGCTCAAGGTGGTCATAGCGACTGGTGCCTATCAGCACAGCTCGGGTCGCGCCAGGGTCAGGCAGGGCGCTCACGCCTCTGGTGCCGCATCTGCACCCGGAGCCTCAAGGGCTCGGACAACACGGTCGATCTCGTCATCGCTGCACTGCGTAAGAACGATCACGGTGTCACCCCGCCTGATCTCGATCCGCGGATCCTGGGGCCTTGTTCGTTTCCAAGCGGCCAGTGCCACCACGAAGGAGGCAGCGCTCCAGCCGTTGTCAGTCACCAATTGGATGACATCCACCAGGCTGCCCATCTGCCCGGGCTCGGGAGGCTGTTCCTCGAGCGTCAGTGAGGACGACTTGCGGACATCTGGGTCTGCCCGAAGCCAGCTGTGCAGTGAGCGCAGCTCGTCAGCTTCTGCCGTCACCCGTACGTCAACGCGCATGGTTTCCCCTGTCTCCGCATGTCGGCGCTCTCGTGCACCACCATCGTCCGACAGAGCGTGCCTCCGGGTGCGCGTTTGGCTCATTACCGCCGTTACCTGATGGGGAATGAGCGGGGGCCTGAGGCCGGGGCAGCGTGGACCTCGGGCCGTTCTCGTCGAGCAGGCTGAATACCAGGGCTCGGGGCGTACGCCCCGATTACGGGCCAGACCAGCCGTTGGCGAAGTCGCATTGGAGGTCCGTCCAGCGGCGACGTTCGACGGGGGTGTAGGCGGGGTGGTCGCGGAGGTGGGCCAGGGCATTGACCCACTGCTCCCAGAGACCGTCAGGCTGGGTGCAGCGGTCCGCATGGTGGGTGCCGAGGTGAGCGTCGAGGCGGAGGAGGGCGCCAAGGGCGGCGGGTTGGTCGTAGCGGAGGTCGGTGCGGGGGAGATAGCGGTCAAGGTAGGTGGTGAGGATCTCGGCGTCCGCGTGGGTGCCGAAGCGGGCCAGGGCGAAGCAGTAGGCGCTGCCGGAGAAGCAGAACTCGCTGGCCAGGAGCAGGTCGCCGATGCGTTCGCGGAACGTGGCGCGTCGGTCTACGCCGATCAGCCAGGCGGCGGTGAGGCGTGAGCGCCACTCGTAGCCGAGAAGGGCCTCCAGCTCAACATCGGTGATCGTGGCCGAGTCGTCGATGAGGTGACGGGCGAAAAGTTCGGCGTGAGGCCACTCGGGCCGCAGGAATCGACCACTTTTCAAGACGAGGTAGCGCGCGTGGCCTGAGTCCTTCCTCGCCGCGTAGCGCTCGATCACGTAGCCGTAGCCGATCTCCTCGGGGTGCTGGAACGGCATCGGTCACCTCTCTGGGTACAGGTCGGTACGGTCGATCCAGGTGGGAGCGACGAAGATGTTGTCGCCGGCGGGGGCTTCGGAGGCTTCCAGCAGGGACCAGGTGCGGGACGCTTCGACCAAGTGCTCCCAGGGCGCGGTCCAGTCGAGTTCCCAGCCCAGGCCAGTGCCGGAGACGCCGTACGTGCGGCCAGCGTCCACCTGCCAGAACTGGGAGTAGAGGATCACCTGTGCGTGGTCGGCCAGGTCGTTGATGATCTCGGTGAAGTGGGCCGAGAGCCAGCCGGGGGCGTCGTCCGCAGCGATGGCGCGTAGGCGCGCGGTGAGCGGCGGGATGACAGGGCTGCGGGCGCCGAGTTCCGTCAGGGCCCAGCGGATGCCGTCGGGCTCGGTCCAGTCCGGAGGGGTGGCCCGTTCCAGGCTGGCGCGGTAGGCGCGACGGAGGGGCTCGACTGCGCCGTCGATCTCCAGGCTCGCCAGGGCTACGGCTGCCCATTCGCGGACGGTGGGGTTGTCGCTGTCCAGTAGCCCGATGAGGGCGGGGCCGCAGCGGGGGTCGTTCACCTCCTGGAAGACCTCGATGGCGGTCAGCTGGCCGAAGCCGCCGAGGGAGGGTAGTCCATCGATGATGGCGGGGATGGCGTCGGAGCCGATCCAGATCAGTTCCGCGCGGGCGTCGTAGGACTCGTCCGCCTTGCCGTCGAGCTGCTGGACGAGGGCTTCGACGGGGGACGTCATGGTGTTGCCGGGTGGTTGCGGCGCCAGAAGGTGGGGAGCCACCAGCAGAGCACCGAGCGGTCGTCTGGCCACGGGGCGCGTTCGTCCGCGTCCCAGTCCTCGAAGGAGTTGCGCGTCAGGTCGATGGGGCGCCAGGCGGGGTCGAGCGGCTCGTCCGCGGCCGGCGGGCGGACGTACTGGAGGCCGTGCTTGTCGCAGGCGCCGAAGTCCTGGTAGTTCCGCTGGGCCTCGATCAGGGAGACCTTGTTCGCTCCGCCGTCCATGGTCGGCCAGCGGAACTGGACCCCGTCGTCCTCCCAGGAGCAGACGGGGCAGATCTCGTGGGAGCCGGGCATGGCGTCGAGCACGCGATGCCCGCAGCAGGGACAGGGGTAGCGGTCGCTCACCTGCGCAGTCTCGTTGCAGGTCCGGCCGGTGCGCCATGGATTTCTCTGCCGCGGCACCTCCGGCCAGTCCGCAGCCAGTCCGCAGGACACTCGTAAACAGTCATCGGGAGCCAACGCATGCCAACCGAGAAAGGGCTGGTCAGGGCCCTGCTCGGGGCTCCGCCGCAGGTCAGGATCGGTCCGCAGACATTCCGCTTCAACGTCTGATCCTCACACCCCGAAGGGGCCGGACTCGCAAGAGCCCGGCCCCTTCGGCGTCACCCGGCCACTGCCGATCGGGTTCAGGTGGTCCGGGGCGGGGTGAGGCTGCCCAGGTCGAGGTTGATCTCGAAGGGCACCGGACGTCGGAGGGTGTCGCGGAAGATGCCGGCGGGGGCGTAGGCGCGGGTCGGTTCGTCGAGCTCGTAGACGTGGACGACGGGTGCGCCGTCCACGTCCTCGATGCACCAGTAGTGCGGGATGCCGGCCTCTGCGTACTTGCGGAGTTTCACCGTGCGGTCGCGATGGGCGGACTCCGGGGAGACGACCTCGATGACGAGCTGGACGTCCTCCGGAGCGAACCAGGTACGGTCGCCGTCGAACTCGGCCGTCGTCACCAGCAGGTCCGGTTCGGGACGGTTCCTGGTGTCTAGGCGGATGGTCATCTCCCGCTCGACCTCGAAGCCGGCCGGTGCCTGCGCCATGAGCGTGGTGGTCAGGCCGGTGACGAGGCGGCCGTGCCAGGCCCGCTGCGGCGACATCATGAAGACGAGTGCTCCGTCGATCAGCTCGGTGTGGCGGGGCGCCTCGGGGAGGCGGTCGAGGTCCTCCGCGAACCAGCCTTCCGCGCGCGGCGGGCGCATCCAGTCGGGCAGTGCGGTCATGGCTTCACGGTAGCGGCCCGGGGCTCAGGCCGAGGAGCGAACGGTGTCGGTGTGTGGCGGCCCCCTTCGGTGTCACCCGGCGGACGGTTCGAGCATCGGCTCGAAGGCGCCGTCCTCCTCGTCCGGTACGTGCGGGAGGAAGCCGTCCGGGACGGTGCGGGCGGCGGTGGTGAGCAGGCGGGTCAGGACCTGCGCTTCGGTCGCCGGGGGGAGGCGGAGTGTGGCGAGGAGACGGGCGGCGACCGTGGGGTGGTCCGGGTTGTCCTCCAGGTAGTCGGCGCCCAGGGCGGGGGGCCGGAACCCGGCCAGGGCGTCGTGCCAGGACGGCAGGACGATGGCCAGGGTCAGGGCCTCGGCGAGGGACTCGGCGATGAGGGAGGCCCGGCCCTCCGAGTCGGTGTAGAGGACCGGGCGGGGGCCGCCGGGGGTGGCCGGGCCGCAGAGGTAGTGGGTCCCGCCCGCGCCACAGCCGGCGACGGGCTCCACCGGCAGACCGGCCGGCAGCGCGATCGACTCGATGGGGTCGGTGCGGGTGAGGTCGAACTCGCCGTCACAGGCGAGGTACGAGTCGACCTCGGGGTTCGCGGAGATCCGGCCGAGCAGGGCCTCGTCGGAGAGGGCCGCCGGGTTGAGGGCCCGGGCGATCTCCGGGGTGAGGGGGTGCCCGGCGAGGACGTGGCGGATGGCGTCGAGGGGGACGGGGCGCTCGTAGTAGTACTCGAAGTGGGCCCGGACGGCCTCGGGGGAGCGGTCGGTGAGGAGGCCGAAGAGGTGGCCGGAGCCGTCCGGGTCCTCGCTGTCGGCGGGGAAGTCGATGGCCGAACCGGTGCGCCAGACGGTGTCGCCCGTCTCCCGCCACAGGCAGGCGGTGACCCGTGGGGCGTCGATGCCCTCGTCGCGGAATGCGGGTTCGTCCAGGAGCGGGCGCAGTGCGGCGGGCACGTCGTCGATGACGCCGGGCCAGACCTGCTCCTCGTCGTCGGCATACGGACTCATCGACGATTCGTGGTCGAAGCCGCGTATGAGCACGCCGGCCGGGGTGAAGAGGACGGAGAAGTCGTCGCCCGAGCCGTTGTCCATCAGCGCGGCCTCTTCCCCCGGCCCCCAGGCGGCGCCGAACCGGTACAGGACGAACCGGGGATCGTCACCGATCGCGGCGTCCAGCACCGCCAGGGCGCGCAGATGGGCGCGGAGCAGGGCGGGATCGGGGAGGAGGGCGGCGGTCGCGTGCACGGTGCTCATGACGCCATGGAAGCAGCCGCCACTGACACGCCCGATCCGGCCCCTTCAGCGTGTCGGCGGCCCGGCCTACAGCCCCCGGACCGACGCCACCGTGAACGTCGTCGGGGTGCCCGTCGACGGGGTCATCGGGCCGCCCTTGTCGAACTGGGAGCGGACCACCAGGGTGCGGGTCGGGGTGTGGGACAGGGTGGTGGGGATCTGGAGGGACGGGTCCGTCAGGGTGTGGAGGAGGCGGGCGCGGGTGCCGTCCGGGGTGAGCTGCCAGCGCGTCAGGGTGTTGCTGATGTTGTGGGCCGCCCGGAGGGTGCCGCCGGGGGAGAGGTCGAGGCCGTCGGCGGCCTTGAGGTCGCCGCCCGTGAGGGTGACCCGGCTGAGGGCGCCCGTGGCGAGGTCGACGCGGTGGAGCTCCCCGGCGGTCATGTCCACCGCCAGGAGGTAGCGGCCCGCCGCGTCGGAGGTGATGCCGTTGAGGGTGAACTTGCCGGGCGGCGGCGGGGTGACCTGCCGGCTCAGGTCGTAGCCGACCGTCAGGGTGCCCGAGCCGGCGCGCAGCTGGGCCGGGGTGACGCGGTAGATCACCGCGCGGACGCTGTCCGTCAGGTAGGCGGTGCCGTCCGGGGTGATGGTCAGGTCGTTGATGAAGTGCGGGGTGGCCGGGTCCGCCTCGAAGTGGGCCAGGCGGGTGCCGGTCGCCGGGTCGTAGACCGAGACGCCGACCGTGGAGTCGGTGACCCACAGGCGGCCCCGGGCGTCGACGCGCAGGCCGTTGGCCGTGTGCCGGCCGTCGGTGCCGGAGGGCAGGAACACCTCGGCGGTGCGGGCGCCGGGGCGGGCGCGGTAGACGGTGCCGTCGGCGTACGAGCCCACGTACACCGTGCCGGTGCGGGCGTCGGCGGCTATGCCCTCGGGGTAGACCTTCGCGCCGGGCAGGGTGAACGCCGTCGACACGCGCGCCGGGCCCGGGGCGGCGCCGGTGGTGAGCGCCGTGGTCAGGGCCAGGAAGGCGGCTACGGGCAGGGCGTATGACAGCTTGCGCATGGGTGCATCCTTCTTGGTGGGTGAGTTCGAAGAGTAATTAGAGTTCTAATGATTGGCAAGGTTCGAAGGGGGAGGAGGGTGGGGCCATAAGATGCCGTCATGACCTCCATGCCCCCCGAGGAGCGCATCGGCTCGCACGTCAAGCGCGCCGAGCAGGCGCTCCTCGCGGCGAAGACCACCGCCTGCAAGCCGGCCGCAGTAACGGTTCCGCAGTACGCGGCCCTGCTCTGGCTCGCCGAGAAGCCGGGCATCTCCGCCGCGGCCCTCGCCCGGCTCTGCGGGGTCACCGCGCCGACGATGAACACCGTCCTGAAGAACCTCCACGAGCGCGGGCTCGTCGAGCGGACCCCGCACGAGTGGCACCGCAACGTGCTGGAGACCCGGCTCACGCCGGAGGGCCGCGCCGCGATGGAGCTCGCGGACACGGGCGCCGTGCGCGTGGAGCGGGCGCTCGCCGAGGCCTTCACCGCGGAGGAGCGCGAGCAGCTCGTGGCCCTGCTGGGGCGGTGCGCGGAGGTACTCGACGAGCTGAAGTGAGCGAGTCGAAAGCTGAAGTTCGCGGCACGTTTTTGCAAAGATTTGGAACGATCCACAGAATTCGCGCATCAGGACTAACCAAGGGGATGTCCGTTGCGCTGCCTCCCGACCCGGGCAGCCGAGACCGTTCGGAGCGAAGTTCGTGGATCAGCACCCTCAGAAGTCGCGGCGCGCGATATGGATCGGCGCGGGCGTCGCCGGCGCGCTGCTCCTCGGCGGCGGGGGCTTCGCCGCCTACAAGAACGAGTGGTTCGACGGCAACGGCCAGGCCGTGAGCTTCGGCAAGAACCATCCGCCCGCCGCCGCCGCGGACGGGGGCGCCCCGAAGCGGGGCGCGAGCCCCTCCGCCTCGCCCACCCCCACCGGCGACCCGGACGTGCAGCTGCCCGCCGGGCCCCGGTCGGACTTCAAGCAGACCACCAAGCTCGACGACGGCACGATCATCGCCAAGACCCGCCTCGCCGGAGCCAAGTCGGGCTTCGAGGGGGACGTCTGGGTCTGGGCCCCCAAGGAGTACGACGACCCGAAGTACGCCAAGAGCGCCTTCCCGGTCCTCATCGCCCTCCCGGGCGGCAACGGCTTCCCCGCCAACTACTGGTCCGACCGCAGCCTCGGCCTCCAGAAGGCCATCAGCGAGGGCGTCCAGGCCGGGACCAGCCTGCCCTTCGTCGTGATCATGCCGGTGCTCAACCCGGACAACAAGTACTACTACGACGGCGCCGACATACCCGGCCAGCCCAAGATGGGCACCTGGATCGCCGAGGACGTCCCGGACTTCGCCCGCGCCAATTTCCGTACGTACAAGTCCCGCGACGGCTGGGCCTTCATGGGCTCCTCCTCCGGCGCCTTCGTCGGCATGAAGACGCTCCTGCAGTACCCGGACCGCTTCAAGGCCGTGATCGCCAGCGGCGGCGAGATCGTCCCGGACTCCCCGCTCTGGAAGGGCCACCAGGCGGAGATGGACGCGAACAACCCCGAGAGGCTCGCCGACAAGCTGATCAAGGCGGGCGGCCCGGACGTCTACATCAACTTCCAGATCGGGACCAAGGAGTCCGGCAAGGACCGGATGACGAAATTCGTCCAGCAGTACGGCAAGGGCCCCGTCAAGACGACCATCCGGGACATCCAGAACGGCGAGCACAACGGCTGGCACTACGTCCGCGGCATGAAGGAGGGCTCGCTGGAGTGGGTCAGCAAGGTCCTCAAGGGTCCGAAGCCCGAGGCCACCGGCTGAGCCGCCCGTCGCGTTCCCCGCCCCGGACGCCGCCGCACGAGGCGTCCGTACAGGCGTCCGCCACGTGGCCCTCGCCACGTCGCCCCGGTCCCAGGCAACCCCTACGGTCGTTGACACCTCTGTAGAAGCGAAAAGGGGGACCTATCGGTCCGACCCGCGCCCAACCAGGGCGCCGGAGAAGGAACGGGAACGAATCCGTGCAGCATGACCAGCAAGGCGGCGACGGCGGCCCCGCGACCGGGGGCGGCCGCCGCCCCGGGCGCCGCCCGAGCAAGCGCCAGATCCTCATCGGCGGAGGGCTCGCCCTCCTCCTCGCCGCCGGGGCCGGCGCGGCGTACGAGTTCGGCCTCTTCTCGGACATGGGAGACCCCGTCTCCTTCGGGAAGATCCAGGAGTCGGCCGCGGCCGAGGACATCCGCCCGGGGGTGCTGATGCCCACCGGCCCCAAGTCGGACTTCGTGCGCACCAGCCGCCTCCCGGACGGTACGCAGATCGCCATGACCACCCTGACCGGCAAGAAGTCCGGGTTCACGGGTGACGTGTGGGTGTGGGTCCCCAAGGAGTACGACGACCCCCGGTACGCCAAGAGCGGCTTCCCGGTCCTGATCTCCCTGCCCGGCGGCCGCGGCTACCCCAAGAACTACTGGGGCACGGGCCCCGGCCTCGGCCTCCAGCAGGCCGTGATCGACGGGGTCAAGAAGGGCACCAGCCTCCCCTTCATCCTGGTCATGCCGGTGATCAACGCCGACACCAAGCACCACTACGACGGCTCCGACATCCCCGGAGAGCCCAAGATGGGCACCTGGATGGCCGATGACGTCCCGGATTTCACACGGGCCAATTTCCGCACCTTCACCTCCCGCGACGGCTGGGCCTTCATGGGCTCCTCCTCGGGCGGTTTCGGCGCCTTCAAGGACGTCCTGCAGTTCCCCGACCGCTTCAAGGCGGTCATCGCGAGCGGAGTCGACTTCGTCCCCGACTCCCCGCTGTGGAAGGGCAACCGGCAGGCGATGGACGAGAACAACCCCGAGAAGCTCGCCGAGAAGCTGATCAGGGAGGGTGGACCCGACGTCTACGTCAACTTCCAGATCGGCACCAAGGAGAGCGGCCGGGATCTGGCCGAGAAGTTCATGAAGGAGTACGGCAGGGGCCCCGTGCACACCCGGCTCCAGGTGATCCAGGATGGTGAGCACAACGGAAAATCGTACGTACGTGGCATGAGGGAGGGCTCCCTGGAGTGGATCAGCAAGGTGATGCAGGCACCGACCCCCGACCCCGGCGTGCGATGAGCCCGGTGGTGAAGGGGGCCACCGCGCTGGCCGCCGCGGGGATCGTGGCGGCGTGCGCCGCCGTCCTCCTCGGGGCGTCCGGCGAGCAGCCGGTGCACCCCTTCCCCACCGTCGGCGTGCTCATGGCCAACGGCGAGCACTGGTGCACGGCGAGCGTGGTCGACAGCCCCAAGGGCAACGTCGTCGCGACCGCCGCGCACTGCGTCGCCCCCGCCGGCGAGGACGGCCGGCCCGGCGAGGTGGCACACGACGGGCTCGCCATCGGCGAGCTCTCCTTCGCCCCCGCCTTCTCCGGCGAGGGCGCGGGCAACCGGCCCCTCGGGGTGTGGAAGGTCCGCTCCATCCACGTGGACGACCGCTGGACGAAATGGGGCGACGAGACCGCCGACTTCGCCTTCCTCACCATCGAACCGGACGGGGAGGGGCGCAGCCTCCAGCAGCGGGTCGGGCAGGGCGAGGCGCCCAAGGCGGACTGGACCTCCGGCTACGAGCGCGAGGTCACCGTCGTCGGCTACCCCGAGTCCGACCACAACCCGCAGAACAAGCCGGTCTCCTGCACCACCCAGACCCGCCACGACACCGACGACCCCGACATGCTCTACATCAGCTGCGCGGGCTTCTGGACGGGCACCAGCGGCAGCCCCTGGATCGCCGACCGCGGCGGCACGGGCCAGCCGGGACGGCTCATCGGGGTGCTCAGCGGCGGCGACACCGACGTGGACTCCACGGCGGCCCTGTACGACGAGAAGGCCAAGGCCCTCTACGAGGCGGCGGCCCGGGGCTGAGGCGCGGCCCCGGCGGCCGCCGGCGCTACTTCCGCCGCTCGGTGCTGACGATCACGCCCACCCCCGCCACCACGACCGCGCCGCCGAGCACGATCGGCAGGGTGAGCGCCTCGTCCAGGATCAGCGCGCCCAGCACCACGGCCACCACCGGGTTGACGTACGCGTACGTGGACACCAGCGACAGCGGGGCCGCCTGGAGCAGCCACGCGTACGCGGTGAACCCGACCACCGAGCCGATCAGCACCAGGTAGCCCAGGGCCAGCCAGGAGGCGGTGGAGAAGGAGGCCGGATCCAGCCCCCGCTGCTCGCCGCGCGCCAGCCCGACCAGCACCTGGGCGACCCCGCCCCACAGCATCTGGTACGCGCTGCCGGTGAAGGGGTTCCCCGGCAGCGGCAGCCGCCCCGCCGAGAAGGAGCCCAGCGACCAGGCGAGGGAGCCCGCCAGGACCAGCAGTACGCCCGACAGCCGGACCTCCCCGCTCAGCCCCGGGCTGGTCAGCACCGCCAGCCCCGCGATCCCCACCAGCACCCCGGCCAGGGTGCGCCCGGGCGGCCGGTCCCCGGTGGCCGCCCGCAGCACCACCACCCACATCGGCACCGCCGCCACCAGCAGTGCCGCCAGACCCGAGGGCACCGAGGTCTCGGCCAGCACCACCAGGCCGTTGCCGCCGAGCACCAGCAGCAGGCCGACCAGCAGCGTCGAGCCGAGCTGCGCGCGGGTGACGCGCAGCGCCGAGGGCCCGTACCGCCAGGCGACGATGCCGGCCAGGACCAGCCCGGCGGTGATGAAGCGGGCACCGGCCGAGAGGAACGGCGGCATGGTCTGCACGACGATCCGGATACCGAGGTAGGTCGAGCCCCAGACGACGTACACGAGGGCGAGGGCGGTCCACACGGCGCCGCCGGTGCCGCGCCGGGGGGCGCCCGCCGCCGCCTTCGGCCCGGCCGGTATCGAGGTGCTCATGACCGGATCCTACGGACGGTGGCCCATGCACGCTTCTCGGTATCTCAGCCCTTGAGCAGGGCGTTCAGCTCGCCGTACGGGAGGGCGCCGGCGAGCGGGCCGTAGGTGCCGCCGGAGAGCAGCTCCTCGGTGGCGCGGCGGACGACGGCGTACGCGGCCTCCGCCACCCAGGACCCGAGGCTGACCCGGGCCGCGCCCAGGGCGCCGAGCTCGGCGACGGAGGGGGCGCCGGGGCCGGCGAGGACGTTGAGCGGGGCGTCGATGCCCTTGGCGAGCTCCGCGATCACGGCGGGGTCGGTGACCCCGGGGACGAAGACGCCGCTCGCGCCGGCGGCGAGGTAGGCGGAGGCGCGGGCGAGGGTCTCGTCGAGGCGGGCCGAGGCCTCGCCGAGGCCGAAGAGGTACGTGTCCACGCGGGCGTTGACGTACAGCGGGACCCCGGCGGCGTCGGCGGCGGCCCGGGCGGCGGCCAGGCGCTCGGCGTGTTCGGCGGGGGCGCGGGTGCCGTCCTCGATGTTGATGCCGACCGCGCCGGCGGCGAGGACGCCGGCGACGGTCTCCCCGACCCCGGCGGCGTCGGCGGCGAAGCCGCCCTCGATGTCGGCGGTGACCGGGACGGAGACGGCGGAGGCGACGCGGGCGATCAGGTCCAGGGCCCGGTCCCGCGCGAGGGCGTCGCCGTCGGGAGAACCGAGGGACCAGGCGACCCCGGCACTGGTGGTGGCCACGGCCGGGGCGCCGGCGGCCTCGACGATCCGGGCGCCGGCGACGTCCCAGGCGTTGGCGAGGGCGAGGGGGGCGGCGGGGGTGTGCAGGGCGGTGAAGGCGGCGGCCTTGTCATGTGCGGTGGTCATGGGGGTAGTTCAGCAGATGCCGACGGGGTCGGCTGGCGGTTTTCCGACGTGGACGGTGCGGGTGCGGGTGCCGCTGCGCGGAACCGTCTCCCCGCCCCGCCCTTTCCCGTTTCCCGTTTTCCGGGGCGAACGCCGCGCGGGCCGGATCAGGGGGCCAGGCCCGACTTCGCGCCCGCCCCGCACAGGGGGAGGACCGCCGTGCGGCCCTGGAGGGGGTCGGAGGGGGCGCCGGGGCCCACCGCCGCCCAGCAGGCGGCGGCCGTCGGCTCCACGAACAGGCCCCGGCGGGCCAGGTCCCGCTGGGCCTCGCGGATCCGGGCGTCGGAGACCGTCAGGACCGTGCCGCCCGACTTGCGGACCGCCGCCAGGATCTGCCGGGCCCGCGGCGGCGCCGGGATCGCGATGCCCTCCGCGAGGGTCGGCCGCTGCTCCACCGGCTCCGCCTCCTCCGCCCCCGCCGCGAACGCCGCCGCCAGCGGCGACACCGCCTCCGCCTGCACCCCGACCAGCGCCGGCGCCCGTACCCCGCGCCGGGCCAGCTCCTCCACCGCCAGTGCCGCGCCCAGCAGCAGCGTTCCGTTGCCGACGGGGACGACGAGCACCTCGGGGAGCCGGCCGCCCAGGGCCTCCCAGACCTCGTACGCGTACGTCTTCGTGCCGTGCAGGAAGTAAGGGTTGAAGACGTGGCTCGCGTAGAAGACCCCGGGCCCGTCCGCCGCCGCCCGGGCGGCCTCCGCGGCGGCCTCGCGGCCGCCCGGCACGGTCCGTACCGCCGCCCCGTGCGCCCGCATCTGCCCGGTCTTCTTCTCCGAGGTGCCCTCGGGCACGAAAACTTCACAACTCAGCCCGGCCCGCGCGCAGTACGCCGCCACCGAGGTCCCCGCGTTCCCGCTGCTGTCCGCGACCACCCGCTCCGGGGCCAGCCGCCGGGCCAGCTCCGCGAGCATCACCGCGCCCCGGTCCTTGAAGGACAGGGTCGGCATCAGGAAGTCGAGCTTGGCGTGAACCCGCTCCCCGAGCGGGATCAGCGGGGTGTGCCCCTCGGAGAGGGTGACCGAGAACGCCCCCGGCAGCGGCAGGGCCGGCGCGTACCGCCACAGCGAGTGCGGGCCCGCCGCCGGCTCCAGCGCGATGGCCGGATCCGGCGTGAAGTCGAGGTCCCAGGGCCCGCCGCAGACGGGGCAGCACCAGGGGGCGGTCCGGACGTCCGCGCGCGTGCCGTCCTCGGAGCAGAGGTAACCAGGAAGTGCGTGCGTCATGTGCGGAGCACCTTTGCTCGTTCATGGCCGTCGTATGGCACGGATGTTACGCCTCCATGGGGCTCTTGTGGGATGGCGCACGGGTGGGTCAACCTTTTTGGGACGGCGGCCCGTTGGGCTCCTGATTGACATGAGCATGGTGATTTTGCGATGCCGTGCGCCCTCCGGCCCCCGCCCCGACCCCCACGCAGCGCACCGCCGATGAGGAGGACCCCTCACATGTCCGTGACGCGTCACACCCGCCGGAAGACCGCCGGCATCAGCGCGATCGCCGCCGCAGCCCTCGCCCTGGGCGCGGCCGCGGCCTTACCCGCCTCGGCGGCCGACGGCGGCCCGCAGGGCGTCATCGAGAACGCGGGCGCCACCGGGTCCGTCCCGGGCAGCTACATCGTGACCCTGAAGGACTCCGCCGCCCGCTCCACCGCCGACAGCGGCAGGGCCGTCGCCAAGCGGTACGGCGCGCGGATCGACCGGACCTACAGCGCCGCCCTCAACGGCTACTCCGTCGAGCTCTCCGAGGCGCAGGCGAGGAAGCTCGCGGCCGACCCGGCCGTCACGTCCGTCGTGCAGAACCGCGTCTTCACCGTCGACGCCACCCAGCCCGGCCCGCCGTCGTGGGGCCTGGACCGCATCGACCAGCGCGCCCTGCCCCTCGACCAGAGCTACACCTACCCGGACAAGGCCGGCGAGGGGGTGACGGCCTACATCATCGACACCGGCGTCCGGATCACCCACCAGGACCTGGGCGGCCGCGCCTCCTACGGCTACGACGCCATCGACAACGACAACACCGCCCAGGACGGCCACGGCCACGGCACCCACGTCGCCGGGACCGTCGCGGGCGGCGCCTACGGCGTCGCCAAGAAGGCGAAGATCGTCGGAGTCCGCGTGCTCGACAACAACGGCTCCGGCACCACCGCCCAGGTGGTCGCGGGCATCGACTGGGTGACCCGCAACGCGGTGAAGCCCGCCGTGGCCAACATGTCGCTGGGCGGCGGGGCCGACTCGGCGCTCGACACCGCCGTGCGCAACTCCATCGCGTCCGGGATCACCTACGGCGTCGCGGCCGGCAACGAGTCCACCGACGCCTCCACCAAGTCCCCGGCGCGGGTGGCCGAGGCCATCACCGTCGGCGCGACCACGAACACCGACGCGAAGGCGAGCTACTCCAACTACGGCTCGGTCCTGGACGTCTTCGCGCCGGGCTCCTCCATCACCTCCTCGTGGGGCACGGGCGACACCGCGACGAACACCATCTCCGGGACCTCGATGGCCACCCCGCACGTGGTGGGCGCGGCCGCCCTCTACCTCTCGCAGAACCCGTCGAGCACCCCGGCGCAGGTCCGTGACGCCCTGGTCGCGGCGGCCACCCCGAACGTGGTGACCGGCCCCGGCAGCGGATCGCCCAACCGGCTGCTGAACGTGGGCGCCGGCACCACCCCGCCGAGCGGTCCGCGCTTCGAGAACACCGCCGACTACGCCGTGGGCGACAACGCGACGGTCGACTCCCCGATCACCGTCAGCGGGGTCTCCGGCAACGCGCCCGCGACGCTGGGCGTGTCGGTGGACATCAAGCACACCTACATCGGCGACCTGAAGGTCGACCTGGTCGCCCCCGACGGCACCCTCTACAACCTGCACAACCGCACCGGCGGCAGCGCGGACGACATCGTCAAGACGGTCACCGTCAACGCCTCCTCCGAGGTGGCCAACGGGGTCTGGAAGCTGCGCGTGAGCGACAACGCGGCCGCCGACACCGGAAAGATCGACTCCTGGGCGCTGCAGTTCTGACCCGCCCGGGTCCGAGGGGCGCGCGACCCGTGGGGTCCGCGCGGTGAACGCGGGGGCGACCGAGGGCTCGGTCGCCCCCGCTGCGTACTATTTCGGGCAGCCGTTCGCGCGGCTCCGTACGCGCACGGCCGTACGCGCGCAGCCGTCCGAGCGCACCCGTCCGAGCCCCGTGATGGAGCACCCCGCCCCGTGAGCACCCCGCCCCCGCAGCCGCCCAGCTCCGCCGGCCCCGGCCACTCCTGGCCGCCGCCGTCGCCGCGGCCGGGGTGGGGGCCGCCGCCCGGGCAGGCCGGGCCGCCCCCGCTCAACGGCTTCGCCCTCGCCTCGCTGCTGGTCGGGCTGCTCTGCTTCCCGCCGCTCGGGGTGGTCTTCGGCCTGGTCGCGCTGGTGCAGATCCGGCGCAGGGGCGAGCGGGGCCGGGCGCTGGCGGTCGTCGGCCTGGCGGTCTCCCTGGTGACGTCGGCCGTGCTGCTGTACGGCCTGACGAGCTACACCCGGCCGTTCCTGGAGCACCTGGGCTCGCGCCCCGAGCCGGAGCAGGTCGAGGGCCAGCTGACCGACATGGGCCGGCTGCGGGCGGGCGACTGCTTCAACGTCCCCGGCGGGGACCTGCTCGCCGAGACCCCCTTCACCTACCGGACGGACTGCGCGCAGGTGCACGACGCCGAGGTGACCTCCGCGGTGACGCTCGGCCCCGGCGGCTTCCCGGGCGCCTCGAAGCTCAAGGACAGTGCCACGGAGACGTGCTGGAAGGCGCAGGACGCGTACGCGATGGACGCGTGGGCGCTGCCCGACTACGCGGAGATGTACTACTTCGCGCCGACCCGGGACTCCTGGCGGGCGGGCGACCACCGGCTGATGTGCGTGATCGGCACCTCGGGGCAGGAGCACCGGGGGAGCCTGCGCAAGGACGCGGGGATGCTGACGCCCGAACAGGTCACCCTGCTGACCGCCCTGAACGCGGCGGACGGGGCGGTGGGGCGCGCCCCCGAGCGGGAGCTGGACGAGGCGCTGCCGGAGTACCGCACGTGGGCGCGGGAGGTGGACGAGGCGCTGGGCGCGCAGGAGCGGGTGCTGCGGGACGCCGAGGCCGCGCATCCGGAGGCGGGGGTCCGGCTGAAGGAGCTGGCGGCGGCGCGCACGGCGTGGCAGCGGGCGGAGCGGGCGGTGCGGCCGTCCGACTTCCGGCAGGCGTGGGACGCGGCGGAGGGCGCGCTGACGACGGAGTCGGAGAAGGCGCTGCGGGGGGCCTACGGTTTGTCGACGCGGGTTCCGGAGTGGCTCCGGGGGGCCCAGACGGGGCCGGGGCGGGGTCCCTCGTCGGGCGCGGCCTGAGGGCCGGGCGGAGGTCGGCCTGAGGGCCGGCGTGAGGGCCTTGGAGGTAACGCCCGGTAATGGGTTTGAGTGACCAGGCTTCATCACATCGGGTGAAACTCTGGCCCGCACTTGCACAGCTCAACAGTCGGTTGCCAGGGTGTAGCTGTCTGTCAACCTGATGGGAGTGGCCCGTGACTTTCGGTGAGCAGCCGGCCTATCTTCGCGTCGCCGGGGATCTGCGGCGGAAGATCGTCGATGGGTCCCTGCCCCCGCACACCCGGCTCCCTTCCCAGGCCCGGATCCGCGAGGAGTACGGGGTCTCCGACACCGTCGCGCTGGAGGCGCGCAAGGTCCTCATGGCGGAGGGCCTGGTCGAGGGCCGTTCCGGGTCGGGCACGTACGTGCGCGAGCAGCCCGTCCCGCGCCGGGTCGCCCGCTCCGGCTACCGCACGGGCGGGGCGTCGACGCCGTTCCGGCAGGAGCAGGCGGAGTCCGGCGTGCACGGCACGTGGGAGTCCAGCAGCGAGCAGGCGGCGGCGCCGGCGGACATCGCGAAGCGGCTGGGCATCGAGCCGGGGGACCGGGTCATGCGGACCCGCTACGTCTTCCGCGACGCGGGCGAGGCGATGATGCTCTCCACCTCCTGGGAGCCGCTCTCCGTGACCGGCCGGACCCCGGTGATGCTGCCGGAGGAGGGTCCGCTGGGCGGCTCGGGGGTGGTCGACCGGATGGCCGCGATCGACGTGGTCGTGGACAACGTGGTCGAGGACGTCGGCGCGCGTCCGGGGCTGGCCGAGGAGAACATGGCGCTCGGCGGGGTGCCGGGGCACGTGGTGCTGGTGGTGACGCGGACGTACTACGCGTCGGGGCGGGCCGTGGAGACGGCCGATGTGGTCGTCCCGGCCGACCGCTACCGGCTCTCGTACCACCTGCCCGTGCGCTGACCGGGGCGTTCTCAGGCGCCGCCGGGGCTCGGAAGGGAGCTCCGGCGGCGCTTTCGCACGCCTGGCCGGATGCGTACGCCCCCCAGGTACCTCTTCGTGAAAACCCGTATCCGCTCAGTGAAGGTCGGGCGTAAGCTCGGGCATATGCGCAATGCGGTTTCCTGGGCAGGAACATCGGCGGAGGGTGGAGCGCGATGAACGACAGCGGTGCCCTGCTTCCATGGCTGGTCATACGTCAGGACGACAACGGCAACCGCTACCGGGTGGGCCGGTACGCCACCCGGGCCGAGGCCCAGAAGGTCGTCGACGGCTTCGAGGACCGGGGCCACAAGCAGCTCTACTGGGTCGAGCGGATCGGGCAGGCGGACAGCAGCCCGGCCGCCACGAGCAGGAATTGAAGGTCCGCACAGGGCCTGGCATAGGCTCCGTCCATGACTGTACGCGTGGTCGTGGGCGGAGCCCTCTGTCATGACGGGCGCCTGCTGGCGGCCCGCCGCAGCGCACCCCCGGAGCTCGCCGGCCGCTGGGAACTGCCCGGCGGCAAGGCCGAGCCGGGCGAGACGGTGCCCGAGGCGCTGGTCCGCGAGCTCCGCGAGGAGCTCGGCGTCGAGACCGAGGCGCTGGAGCGGATCCCGGGGGAGTGGCCGCTGAAGCCCGGCCTGGTCCTGCACGTGTGGACCGCCCGGCTGCTCTCCGGTGATCCCGCCCCGCTGGAGGACCACGACGAGCTGCGCTGGCTGGGCCCGCACGAGCTGGACTCCGTCGACTGGCTCGACCAGGACCGGCCCTTCGTCGCCGAGGCGGGCCGCAGGCTCGCCGGCCAGGGAGCGGACGGGGCGCACCGGGGCGCGTGACGCTCCCGTTCTAGGCCGTCTGCGCCACAGTGCGCCCGTGGGCGGGGGATCGGGTGGTACGACGCCCCGAATATCGGGTATGTCGCTATTAGTCCCTATCTCGTCCCCCATTCGTCCCCGACGAACCTGACTGGGGTCGCTGGTGGCCCGGGAAGTGATCGGCGTGATCGACACAGACGGTGAATGTGCCGAGTGGGCCTTCCCCGCCGAGCCCGGTGCCGTCCGCACCGCCCGCCACGCCGTGCGCGGCGCCCTCCGCTCCTGGGGCCTGGACGCCGTCGGAGATGTGACCGTCCTGCTGGTCAGTGAGCTGGTGACCAACTCCCTGCGCTACGCCTCGGGCCCCATCGGAGTCCGCCTGGAGCGGCGCAATCCCGCCGTTCCGGGCCTCTCCGGCGGCCCGGCCCTGCTCGTGGAAGTCTCCGATCCGCTTCCGGATCCGCCCCGCGAGAAGGTCGCCGAACCCGACGACGAGGGCGGGCGCGGACTGCACCTCGTCGCCGTCTCCGCGCGCCGCTGGGGCACCCGGCACGGAAAGTCGGGGAAAACCGTGTGGTTCGAGTTGGCTCTTCCTGGTGAGTAACAAGATGAAGGGCGGCAGGGGGTCTCCCGGAACGCGTCTGGGATGACCACCGGGCGTGGCCGGAAAACAACGGGACCCTTTTGTGATCGTGAACGCCGTGCCGTACGGGGCCGTGGTGCTGAATACTTCGGTCATGGCCGGTCCGGTTGCGGTGAGCTGGAGGGGACGGTCGCGTGAGCGAGATACCTGCGCAGGCACATCAGACCCGCGTGCCCGGGGAGTCGTGGCACGACTCCTTGTGGCACAGCAGTCCGCCTGGCTCGATATATGACTACATAAAGGTGGCGTCCTTCTCGATCGGTCCCGACGGGCTGGTCGACCAGTGGAGCCTGCGCGCCGAGGAGCTGTTCGGACTTCCCGCAGCCCAGGCCGTCGGACGCGACCCCGTCGACGCCTTCATGCCGCCCGAGCTGCGCGACGGCGGGCACCGCAGGGTCGCCGAGATCCTCGACGGCAAGGAATGGACCGGCCTGGTCCCCTTCCGGATCCCCGGCGGCGACGGCGCGCACGGCGTCGCCGAGATCTACGTGATGCCCACCCAGACCGAGACCGGCGAACGGGCCGCGCTCTGCGTCGTGGTCGACGTGCGCGCACTGCGCCGCATCGAATCCGACCTCGCCGCCTCGCAGGCCATATTCGGCCAATCTCCGTTCGGCTTCCTGCTCTTCGGCACCGACCTCACCGTGCAGCGCGCCAACCGCCGCTTCGCCACCGTGTTCGGCGGAGCCGTGGAGGAGCACCGCGGCCGCACCGTCCACGACTACCTGCCCGCACACGAGGCCGACCGGATGGCGACCGCCCTGCGCCGGGTACTGGAGACCGGCGAATCCGTCACCGACCTGCGGATCACCGGCGCCGCCCCCGGCAGCCGCGAGAACCGGCACTGGTCCATCAACCTCTACCGGGTCCACGGCGGCACCGGCCGCCCCATCGGCATCGCCGGCCTCGGCACCGACGTCACCCGCCGCCACCTCGCCGCCCGCGAGGCCGCCGGCGTCCGCCGCAACCTCGCCCTCCTCAACGAGGCCGGGCACCGCATCGGCAACTCCCTCGACCTGGAGACCACCGCCCGCGAACTCCTCGACGTCACCGTCCCCGGCTTCTGCGACCTGGCCGCCGTCGACCTCTACGAAGGGCTCCTGCTCGGCGACGACGACCGCCCCGCCCGCCCCCAGGGCCCCGGCCTGCCCACCCTGCCCGGGCAGGGCGTCCGGCGCGCCCCCTCGGCCCCGCTGCGCCGCGTGGCCTTCGCCTCCGCCGTTTCCGACGCCCCCCTCTCCGGCCCGGGCGCACTCGTCTCCGTCGGCGAGACCCACCGCTACCCGGCCGCTTCCCCCGGAGCCGTCGCCCTGCGCACCGCGCGGACCCGGCTGATCGAGGGCGGCGGATCGGACGACCTCGTCCAGTCCACCCTGATCGTGCCGATGGTCGCCCACGACACCGTCGTCGGCCTCGCCCAGTTCTCCCGCACCAAGGGCAGCGAGCCCTTCGGCGAACGGGACCGGGCCGTCGCCGTCGAACTCGCCGCCCGGGCCGCCGTCTGCATCGACAACGCCCGCCTCTACCGGCGCGAACACGAACGGGCGCTCATCCTCCAGCGCAGCCTGCTGCCCCCCGGCGACCCGGAGGCCGCCGGCCTGGACATCGCCTGCCGCTACCTCCCCGGCAACGCCGCCACCGAGGTCGGCGGCGACTGGTTCGACGTCATCGAACTGCCCGGGCACCGCACCGCCCTGGTCGTCGGCGACGTCATGGGCCGCGGCCTGCGCGCCGCCGTCGCCATGGGCGAGCTGCGCACCGCCGTACGCACCCTCGCGCTCCTGGACCTGGAACCCGCCGAGGTCCTCAGCGCCCTCGACGAGGTCGCCCGCGGCCTCGGCGCACCCGGCGGCGCCCAGCAGGCCTCCCGCTCGGCCCTGCACTCCCGCGACGCCGACCGCTCCGAGGTCTACCTCGCCACCTGCGTCTACGCCGTCTACGACCCGGTGACCCGGCGCTGCACCATCGCCAACGCCGGCCACATGCCGCCCGTCCTCGTCGAACCCGCCGAGGACGGCGCCGAACCCCGCCCCGGCCTGCTGCTGGAGATCCCCACCGGCATGCCGCTCGGCGTCGGCGGCGAACCCTTCGAGGAGGTCGAGGTCGAACTCCCCGAAGGGGCCCTGCTCGCCCTCTACACCGACGGCCTCGTCGAATCCCGCGACCACCCCCTGGAGGAGGGGCTGCGCGGCCTGCGCGGCGCCGTCGCCGACCCGGCCCGGCCGCTGGAAGAGGTCTGCGACCACGTCCTCGACACCCTGCACACCCGCCACGGCGAGGACGACATCGCCCTGCTGATGGCCCGGGTCCAGGGGCTGCCCGTCGAAGCCGTCGGCGACTGGCAGCTGCCCCGCGAGGCCCGCTCGGTGGGCCGGGCCCGAGAACTGGCCCGCGCCAAGCTCCCCGGCTGGGGCCTGGAAGGGCTGCTCGACACCACCGAACTGCTCGTCAGCGAGCTCGTCACCAACGCCCTGCGCTACGGGGAGGGCGAGATCCGGCTCCGGCTGCTCCTCGACCGCACCCTGGTCTGCGAGGTCTGGGACGCCAACCTCGCCCAGCCCCGCCGCCGCCGCGCCCGCGACACCGACGAGGGCGGCCGGGGCCTCCAGCTCGTCGGCCTGCTCTCGGCCGGCTGGGGCACCCGGCGCACCCACCGGGGCAAGACGGTCTGGTTCGAACTTCCGCTCCCGATGCCCGGCGGCGCCCCGGGCGAGGCGACGGCGGAACTGTCGGCGGAGGACCTCCTGAGCATGTACGGGTAGCCGGGTAGCCGGGTAGCCGCGTAGCGGCGGCCCCCGGGGTCAGGCCGCCCGGGACTTCAGGGCGGCCAGCCGGGCCTCGATCTCCGAGGTCCGGCCCAGGTCCTCCAGGGACTCGAACTGCGCGTCCAGCGAGGAGGCCGCCAGCTCCTGCCGGCCCAGGGCCATGGCCTCCTCGCGCCGGACCTTCTCCTCGAAGCGGTGCAGATCGCTCGTCGGGTCCAGCACGTCGATGTTCTTGACCGCGTCCAGCATCGTGTTCTGCGCCTGCGCCGTCCTCGCCCGCGCCACCAGCTCGTCCCGCCTCGCCTGGAGCTCGGTCAGCTTGTCCTTCATGGCGGCCAGGCCCGCCTTCAGCTTGTCGACCACCTCCGTCTGCGCGGCGATCACCGGCGCGGCCACCGCCGCCTCCTTCTCCGACTGCATCTGCCGCCCCAGGGCCACCTTCGCCAGGTTGTCGAACCGGTCCGCCTCCGCCGCCGACCCCGACTCCCGCAGCCCGTCCGCCTTCCGGCTGGCCGCGAGCGCCTTGGCACCCCACTCGGCGGCCGCGTCCACATCCTCCTTGTGGTCGGCCTCCAGCATCCGCAGGTTGCCGATGGTGGTGGCCACCGCCTGCTCGGCCTCCGAGATGTTGTTCGCGTAGTCGCGGATCAGCTGGTCGAGCATCATCTGCGGATCCTCCGCCTGGTCCAGCAGCGCGTTGATGTTGGCCTTCGCGAGCTGGGTGACACGGCCGAGGATGGTCTGCTTGCTCATGGTGGGTCCTTCCGTAGCTGTCGGGGGGGGCGCTGTCACAGGGGCGCTGCCAGGGGGCGCTGTCACGGGGTCGCTGACGCGGGGTCGGCGGTCGCGCCGCGGGGTCGGCGTCGCGGGGTGGGCGGTCGCGCCGCGGGGTCGGCGTCGCGGGGTCGCCGTACGGGGTGGGTGGTCGCGGGGCGGGTGGTCGGGCCGCGGGGGCCGCGCCGGTCAGAAGCGGCCGCCGCCGCCCATACGGCCCCGGGTGCCCTCGCCGCCGAAGGAGCCCGGCCCGCTGCCGCCCCCGCCTCCGCCGAAGCCCCCGCTCCCGCCGCCGAAGCCTCCGCCCCCTCCGCCCCCGCCGAAGCCGCCCCGGCCGCCGCCGCGCAGGAGCTCGCCGAGGATGATCCCGCCGAGCACGGCCCCGCCGCGCCCGCCGCCGGCCCGCTGCCCCGCGTACGGGTTCCGGTACGCCTCCACGTCCCGTTCCGCCAGCCGCTGCGCCTGCCGCGCCAGCGAGTCCGCCTGCTGGGCCTCCGCCAGCGCGCCCGCCGGATCCGCACCCGCGAGCGACACCGACCGCTCCAGGTGGCGCTGCGCCTCCGCCAGCCGGGTCCGGGCCTCGCTGCCCACCGCGCCCCGGCTGGTCGTGACGTAGTCCGCCGCCGCGCCGATCGCACTGCGGGCCGACAGCTGCGCCTGGTCCAGCAGGGCCGCCGCCCGCCGCCGCCCCGACTCCTGCTCCCGCGCCCCCGCCAGCGCCTCGTCGAGCGCCGCGTCCGCCTCCTCGACCCGGCGCAGCGCGTCGATCGGGTCGTACCGGCCGGCCGCCTGCTCCCGCCGTACCTCGGCCAGTACGGCCACCGCCCGGCCGATCCGGCCCCGCAGGTCCGCCGTGGAGGAGCCTGCGGCGGTGCCCGTCAGCAGGCCGTTCGCGTCGGCGAGGTCGGTCTCCGTCTCCGTGAGGGCGCCCGGCAGCCTGCCCGCCGCCTCCGCCAGCTCCTGCGCCCGCCGTTCGACCGCGTCCACCAGCGTGGCCGCCTGGTCCACCGCCCCCTCGGCGGCCCGCACGTGCACCGCCGCCCGGCCGCTGTCCCCGCCGTCGAGCGCCGCCCGCGCCTCGCCGAGACTGGTCGTCGCGAACAGCAGCCGGTCCTTCGCCTGCCCGGCGTTGGAGGCGACCGGCGCGGACGCCGAGTCCGCGTACCGGCCGGCCAGCGCCGTCAGGGTGGCCTCGGCCGTCGTCGTCCGGCCGGTCAGCGCCCGGAAGTGGGCCTCCACCGTGGCCAGCGCCTGCGGGGCGTTCTTCTCCAGGTCCCGCAGCCGGTCGAAGGCCGCCGACTCGGCGTCCAGCCGCCGGTTCGCCTCCGCGCAGCGGGCCAGGATCTCGTCCAGCATCCGGCGGCGGGTGGCGTCGTCCTCCGGATGGGCGTCGTCCAGCTGCTGGCGCAGCCGGAAGGCGTGCGTCAGCTCGCCCTTGGCGTAGGCGACCGCATCGGTGAAGGCGGTGACGGCCTCGTCGCCGAACTGGGCGGCCGCGAAGCCGAGTTCCTCGGTGCTGGTGCGGACCGCGTCGTCGGTCTCCACCAGCAGGCTCCGGGCCCGGGCGTCCAGCTCCGGCAGCGGGGCCGGCTCGGCCCGCCGCCCGTCCCAGCCGGGATGCTCCGTCGCCGTCCCCCGCCCGCCGCCCGGCGTCCCGCGACGCCGCCGGCGGGTGTACGCGTACACCCCGAGCGCCCCGGCCGCGCCGACGGCCACCACCGGCAGCACGTAGTCCCCGGCCCCGCCCGCCCCGTCCGCCGAGCCGCCGCCCGGGTTCGCGGGGCCGGGGGTGATGGCGGGGGTGGGCACGGGCTTGCCGCCGAGCACCGCGTCGTAGCCGTTCGCAGCCCCGATCGCGGCGCCCGCCCAGTCGTTGCGACGCAGCGCGGGCTCGACGGCGGTCCGGGCGACGTCGGCGAGCTGCGCCTCGGTGAAACCGGAGTCCACGTCGGCCGAATAGGCGTACTGGCGCGCCCCGGTCGCCACCGCCAGCAGCAGGTCGTCCCGGCCGAAGCCGTTCTTCTGGGCGGTGGCGTCGGCCCAGCTCTGGGGGGAGCGGCCGGAGAAGTCGTGGACGTAGGTCACGAACAGCTGGATCCGCCGGTCGGAGTACAGCCGCTCCAGCGCGGCGGCGACGGCGTCCCGCCGGTCCCCGAGGGCCCCGACCCGGTCGGTGATCTGCCCCTGCCCCAGGGTGACGGGATCCTCGGCCCGGGCCCGGGACGCGGCCACCACGCCCAGGCCCCACCACCCGGCGAGCACGAACAACACGACGACGAGACGCAGCGCGGGCCGCTGTCGCGACGTCCAGCTTCTCGGCGGATACACATTTGGGAGGGTATGGGTGGTTATAGGGGGCCGCACCCGGAGGGGGCCCTCGCGGTGCGGGCCGGCCATCTCCCCCTCGACGGGTCGGGGGCGGTTCGGTGGCTGCCCACCCGCCTCCCGCGGTGCGGGCCCGGGGGCGGGGGCGGGGCACTGCCGGGCGGTGACGGGACAGCCGGGCGGGACGGGGGAGGGCGGGGTCCGAGCCCGGCGGTCTCGGAGAAGGTTGGGGGCTTCCCGCCAGTCTCATCGTCCTTCCGCGTCGGGCCGGCCTGTCAAGGGCGCTCCTTCGTCGCGTCGCTTCGCGATCGCCTGCGGCGACCCTTGACAGGCCGTCCCGCCGCGAAATGCCGAAGACTGCCGGGAACCCCCCAAAGGAACGGGACGGATGTAGATCAGAGGACCGGCGGGATCAGCGACCAGCCGGGCAGACCGGGGGCCGGCAGACCGGGCATCCGACCCCAAGACCGGCAAGCGGCATCCGATGCCGCCCCACGCATCAAATCGCTACGCGCTCCTCATTTCTCAGCGTCCGGCGGCCGTCCGTGGCCGCTACCCGCACGAAATGCCAATCAGAGCGGCATCCGGGACGGATGGGCGCGTCAGATCGCTACGCGCTTCCCTGGTCTCGGCGTCCTGCGGCCGTCTTGGGCTGGTCATAGGTGGGCACAACGTTCTCGGCGGCGGTGGGGGACCCCTACTGCTCACTCACAAGGAGAATCTGGTGAGTTATGTGGACCCTGCATGGCCCGTTGTTCCGGGGCTTTCAGCGCATGTTCGAGGCTATCGCCGTGGGTGCGGAACGCACGGTGTGAGAGGGGAGGGCCAGTGATCGAAGCGGAGTTGAAGGCACGCGTCCAGGCACCGCAAGCAACCCTACGGCGGTTGGACGAACGGGCCGAGGGCCGGGTCGAGGTGTATCAGGACACCTACTACGACACCGTGGACGGATCACTCGAAGCGCGGGACGAGGAGCTGCGGGTCCGAACCGTGCACGGTCCCGATGACACCCGCACCGTCCTCACCTACAAAGGCGCCCGCGTCGACGAGGAATCCGGGTCCAAGCCGGAACACGAGACTCGCGTGGCGGATGCCGAAGCGGTCCACGCCACCCTGCGCGGCCTTGGCTATGTGCCGGCCATCGCGTTCGAGAAGCGGTGCAGGAACTACACGTTCCAGGCCCGGGGGCGGCAGATGCTTGCCACCCTGGTCCGCGTCCCCGAACTCGACGGCACCTTCCTCGAACTGGAGGCCCAGGTGGAGGAGAAGGACCTCCCAGCAGCCCTCGACGACATCAGGACGGTCCTGGCCGAACTGGGCATTGCCCCGGACGACCTCACGACCGAGCTGTACACCGCGTCCGTCAAGGCCCAGCGCCTGAGTGGGCAGAAAACGGCATGAGCGCCAGCGCCTCGCCGAGCGGGTCAACGCCACTTCACTCGGTTTCGGTTGCCGGGGTCGTGGTGCGCGATGACGGTCGGCTGCTGGCCATCCGCCCTGCCGACAACGGCACCTGGGAGCTACCCGGCGGCGTGCTGGAGCGGCCCCCACGTCCGCAGCCACGACGGACGCCAACTCCTCCCCGCCCAGCCCAAGACGGCCGTCAGACGCCGAGACCAGCGAAGCGCGTAGCGATCTGACGCGCTCACCCCTCCCGGATGACGGGTCAGTTGGCATTTCATGCGGGTAGCGACCCCAGACGGCCGCCGGACGCTGAGATGAGAGAAGCGCGTAGCGATCTGATGCGTGGGGTGGCACCGATTGCCGCTTGCGGCTGTTGGGGGCCGGATGCTCGGTCTGCCGTGTCCCGACGACCCCGACTCGGCGCTGATTCGGCCGCATGCCCGCTTTACATCCGTCCCGTTCCTTTGGGGGGTTCCCGGCAGTCTTCGGCATTTCGCGGCGGGTCGGTCTGTCAAGAGTGGAGCGCAGCGACATCGCGAAGCGACGCGACGAAGGAGCGCTCTTGACTGACCGGCCCGCCGCGGAAGGACGATGAGACTGGCGGGAAGCCCCCAACCCTCTCTGAGACCGCCCGGCTCGGACCCCGGCCTTCCTGGCCCCGCCCGGCTGTCCAGCCCCGTCCGCCGGGCCCCCGCCCCCACCCACCGCCCCGCACCCGGGGAGGCGGGTGGGCAGCCACCGACCCGCCCCCGGCACCTCGAGGGGGAGGCAGCGGGCCCGCACCGCGAGGTGGGCACCCCGCTCAGCCCGGTAGGGGGATCCCCGTCAGCGCGGCTCCCGCCGTGACCAGGGTGTCGCCCGCCAGGGTCAGTGGCGCGGTGGCCGCCGTCTCGTGTTCCCACAGGCGGCGGGCTCGGCCCGAGGTCAGCTCCAGGCCCGTCACGAACGGCGGGGAACCCCGGCCCAGGAGGCCGCGTCTGGCGCCGTGCGCGGACCTCACGTACAGGACGCCCCGCCGGACGCCCAGCAGTTCGAGTGCGCACTCCGTGCCCTCGCGGCGGGTGAGCGGCTGCTGCCAGCGCGGCGCCCCGGTGCCGCCGTCCAGGGCGAACACCGTGTCCGCGCCCTGCTCCGGCCGGTACGCGGCCACGTACACCACCCCGTCCTCGACCAGCAGCCGCTCCGCCGCCACGCCCGGTTCGAAGCGCCACAGTTCGTAGCCCCCGCGCCGGTCCAGCGCCCGCACGACGCCCCCGTCCAGCACGTGCACCGTGCCCGCCGGCAGGTCCGGGAGCTCCCGCCCGCCGGCGCCGTAGCCGCGCGGCCACGACCAGAGCGGGGACCCGGTCGGCAGGTGCAGGGCCCGCAGCTGGCGGCCGTCGCCGAGGACGAGGCACTCTCCCGACACCGTCACCGTGCGCGGGTTCGGCTCCGGCAGCGGCTGCCGCCACACCGGCTCGCCGGTGTCCTTGCGCAGGGCGCTCAGCCCGCCGTCCGCCGCCAGGAGCAGGAGGCCGGGCGCGGGCGTCAGCGAGGCCGGGCCCGGCAGCGCCCGCCACCACCGCACCCGCCCGTCGGCCGGTTCCCGGACCACCAGCCGGCCGTGCGGCCCGTGCGGCCCGTCGTCCGCCTCCACCACCACGCACACGGTGTCCGCGTCGGCCGCGCACCACACCCGTTCCCTCCCGGGCAGCGGAGGGGCGGCGACGCCCTCGTCGGCGTACGCGGTCCAGTGCGTGGTCCCGGAGTCGGCGTCCAGGCACCCCACCTCGGCCGCCGCCGCCCACACCACCCGCCGCCCGGCCGGGTACAGCGCGTCCGGCCGGGTCTGCCCCGCCTCCCCGGCCTGCCAGCGCTCGGCGCGCGACGGGCCCGGGCGGGCCGGGAGCCCCGCCGCCCGCCCGGGGCCCGAGGTGACGGAGTGCGGCGGGCGGGTGCCGGGGTCGGCGGCGGCGGACGCCAGCCAGGGGGCGTCCGCCGTGCAGTCACGGGCGATCCAGGCCAGCTCGCGGCCCCGCTCGGCCGGGTCGGGGAGTTCCCGTGCGGCGGCGGCCCGCTCCCGTGCGGTGGCCGGCTCCAGTGCCGGCCGGTGGCCCTCGGCGTTCAGCTCCCGGGCGGCCTTCAGGGTGGCGCGGGCCGCCTCCACCTCCTCCTCCCGCTGCCCGGGCGCCGCCACCAGTTCGGCCAGCGCCTCCTCGGCCCGGTCGAGGGCCTCGGCCGCCCCGTCCCGGTCGCCGACGGCCAGCCGTTCGCCCGCCGCCCGGGACAGCGCCCGCACCCTGGACCCGCCGACGGGGATCCGCGCGGCCAGCCGCAGGGCGGTGGGCAGGTCCTGCCGCGCGACGGCGGTGACGGCCTTGGACTCGGTGGCCGTACGGACCGCCGCGCTCGGGATCCGGGCCAGCCAGTGCTCGGCCCGCGCGAGGTCGGTGGGGGCGCTGGCCAGGGCGGCCCGGGCCAGTACCGCCTCCTCGGCCGTGCCGCCGGGGAAGTGCCGCCGGGCCAGGCGCACCCCGCGCTCGGGGGCCACGGCCGCGAGCTCCTCGGCGACCTTGCGCAGCCGGCTCGCGCGGCGGGGCCCGAACACCGGGAACAGGGCCTGCTGCGCGTCGGTCAGGACCCGTTCGGTGCGGGCGGGGGCGTCCCGTGAGATCCGCCGGGCCAGCCCGGTCAGCAGCCCGGCGACGCGGGCGCCGTCGCCGCCGCCGTCGGCCCAGGCCCACCGCTCGGCGTCCGCGAGCAGCCGCCCGGCGAGCCCGGCGTCGAACCGCGCCGCCGCCTCGGCGGCCAGCGCGAGCCCCTCGATCCGTACGTCCCCGGCCCCGACGGGCAGCCCGCCCAACACCTCCTCGGCCTCCGAGAGCAACCCCCGCACGAACCCGAAGCCACCTTCACCGAGCGACCCTTCCCCACCCGCGCCACCACCCTCCGGCCCGCCGCCCGGCGCCCCGCCCCCGGCGGGCGCCCCGGCCCCGTGCCGGTCCGGGGTCCGGTCCCCGCCCACGGTGGGGCGGGGGGCCGGCTCCGCGGCCTCCCGGGAGCGGGGGTCCGGGGCAGGGTCCCGGGGAACGGTGGAAGGGCGGGGCGGGGAGGAGCTCCGCGCAGCGGCCCCCGCCGGGTCCGGGCCCACGGCCGTCGGCCCGTCCGCCACACCCCCGCCGGAGGCCCCCGCCAGCCCCCGCAGGGTGCGGGCCACCGCCTCCGCCGAGGTCGGGCGGTCCGGCGGGGACTTCGCCAGGAGGGTGGCCACGAGGGTCTCCAGGGCCTCGGGCACCGCCACCCCCGCCTCCCGCAGCGGCAGCGGGGTGTCCTCGATGTGGCGGCGCATCAGGACGTACGGGCCCTCGTTCTGGCCGAACGGCGGCTCCCCGCTCAGCAGGGCGTACAGCACGCACCCCAGGGCGTACAGGTCGCAGCGGGCGTCCACGTGCTCGCCCCGCCACTGCTCGGGCGCCATGTACGGCGGGGTGCCGAACATCCGGCCCGTGACGGTCCAGCCCGCCGTCGCGTCCGCCGAGTGCGCGATGCCGAAGTCGCAGATCTTCAGCCGGCCGCCGGGCAGCAGGAAGAGGTTCTGCGGCTTGAGGTCCCGGTGCACCACCGCCCGTTCGTGCGCGGCCGCCAGCGCCTCCGCCGTCTGCGCGGCCAGCTCCACCGCCTCGGCGACCGGCAGCCCGCCCCGCTCGCGCGCGAGCACCGCCCCCAGGTCCTCGCCGGACAGCAGCTCCATCACGATGAACAGCCGTCCCTCGTGCTGCCCCACGTCGTGCACGACGGTGATCCCCGGATGCTGGAGCCGCGCCCCGATCGTGGCCTCCCGCCGGAAGCGGGCGATCAGCTCCTCGTCGGTCGCCGCCTCCAGCAGCACCTTCACCGCCACCGGCCGGTCCAGGGCCAGGTCGTGCCCCGCCCACACCTCGCCCATGCCGCCCGCACCGAGCCGGCGCTCCAGCCGGTACCGGTCCGCCAGCAGTTCCCCCACCCGCACCGCGAAGCCCCCTGACACCACGTCATCCGACGGTCGTCCAGGGGGCATTGTCGCTCGCGAAGTGAACTACCGGGGGTCGGAGGGAGAACGGCGGCGGATCCGGCTGCCCAGCCACACCAGCGGGTCGTACTTGCGGTCCACGGCCCGCTCCTTCAGCGGGATCAGGGCGTTGTCGGTGATCTTGATCCCCTCCGGGCAGACCTCCGTGCAGCACTTGGTGATGTTGCAGTAGCCCAGCCCGTGCTCCTCCTGGGCCGCCCGCTTGCGGTCCAGGCCGGCCTCCTCGGCCGCGTCCAGCGGGTGCATGTCCAGTTCGGCGACCCGCATCAGGAAGCGCGGACCGGCGAAGGCGGACTTGTTCTCCTCGTGGTCGCGCACCACGTGGCAGGTGTCCTGGCACAGGAAGCACTCGATGCACTTGCGGAACTCCTGCGAGCGTTCCACGTCCACCTGCTGCATCCGGTACTCGCCCGGCGCCAGCCCGGCCGGCGGCACGAACGCCGGGACGGAGCGGGCCTTCTCGTAGTTGAAGGACACGTCCGTCACCAGGTCCCGCACCACCGGGAAGGCCCGCAGCGGGGTGATCGTGACCGTCTCGGAGCGGTCGAAGACCGACATGCGGGTCATGCACATCAGCCGCGGCCGCCCGTTGATCTCCGCGCTGCACGAGCCGCACTTGCCCGCCTTGCAGTTCCAGCGCACCGCCAGGTCCGGGGCCTGGGTGGCCTGGAGCCGGTGGACGATGTCCAGGACCACCTCCCCGTCGTGCACCTCGACGGTGAAGTCCCGCAGGTCCCCGCCCTCCGCGTCGCCCCGCCAGACCCGGAAGCTGGCGTCGTAGGTGGTCATCCGTAGAGCTCCTCTTCGGCGAGGTACTTGGCCAGTTCGTCCTTCTCGAACAGGGCGAGCAGGTCGGGGCGGATGGGATCGGTCCGGACGCGTTCGAGCGCGATCCGGTCGGCCGCCGGATCGGCGGGGGCCGGGTCCACGGGGCGGCACAGCAGGTTCACCGGCCGCCACGCCCGCTCCATCGACGGGCGGTCCTCGCGGGTGTGCCCGCCCCGGCTCTCGGTGCGCTCCAGGGCGGCGCGGGCCACGCACTCGCTGACCAGCAGCATGTTGCGCAGGTCCAGCGCCAGGTGCCAGCCCGGGTTGAACTGCCGGTGCCCCTCGACCCCGGCGCGGGCGGCCCGTACGCGCAGGGCGGCGAGCCGTTCCAGGGCCTCGGCCATCTCGGCCTCGCGGCGGATGATGCCGACGAGGTCGTTCATGGTCGTCTGGAGCTCCTGGTGGAGCGTGTACGGGTTCTCCGCGCCCTCGTCGGCGTGGAAGGGGGCCAGCGCCTCGGCGGCGGCCGCGTCGATCCGCTCCTGGGAGACCGCCGGCCGCTCCCCGCCGCCCGCCGCGTGCTCCGCGGCGTGCAGACCGGCGCGCCGTCCGAAGACCAGCAGGTCGGAGAGGGAGTTGCCGCCGAGCCGGTTCGAGCCGTGCATCCCGCCCGCGACCTCGCCGGCCGCGAACAGGCCCGGTACCCCGACCGTGGCGGCGGTGTCGGATTCGACCGCGATCCCGCCCATCACGTAGTGGCAGGTCGGCCCGACCTCCATCGGCTCGGCGGTGATGTCCACGTCCGCCAGCTCCTTGAACTGGTGGTACATGGAGGGCAGCCGCCGTTTGATCTTCTCGGCCGGCATCCGGGTGGAGACGTCCAGGAACACCCCGCCGTGCGGGGAGCCGCGCCCGGCCTTGACCTCGGAGTTGATGGCCCGGGCGACCTCGTCGCGGGGGAGCAGCTCGGGCGGGCGCCGGTTGTGGTCGGGGTCCTCGTACCAGCGGTCGCCCTCCTCCTCCGTCTCGGCGTACTTCTCCTTGAAGACGTCGGGGACGTAGTCGAACATGAACCGCTTGCCCTCGGAGTTGCGCAGCACCCCGCCGTCGCCGCGGACGGACTCCGTGACGAGGATGCCCTTCACGGACGGGGGCCAGACCATGCCCGTGGGGTGGAACTGCACGAACTCCATGTTGAGCAGGGGGGCTCCGGCGAGCAGGGCCAGCGCGTGGCCGTCGCCGGTGTACTCCCAGGAGTTGGAGGTGGTCTTGAAGGACTTGCCGATCCCTCCCGTGGCCAGCACCACCGCCGGGGCCTCCAGGACGAAGAACCGGCCGGTCTCGCGCTCGTAGCAGAAGGTGCCCGCGACCCGGTCCCCCTCCCCGTCCCCGTCCTTGAGGATCCGCGTGACCGTGCACTCCTGGAACACCTTGAGCCGGGCCTCGTGGTCCCCGTGCTCGCGGAAGTCCTCCTGCTGGAGCTGGACGATCTTCTGCTGGAGGGTGCGGATCAGCTCCAGGCCGGTCCGGTCGCCGACGTGCGCCAGGCGCGGGTACTCGTGCCCGCCGAAGTTGCGCTGGGAGATCCTCCCGTCGGGGGTGCGGTCGAAGAGCGCGCCCCAGGTCTCCAGTTCCCAGACCCGGTCGGGGGCCTCCTTGGCGTGCAGTTCGGCCATCCGCCACTGGTTGAGGAACTTCCCGCCGCGCATGGTGTCGCGGAAGTGGACCTGCCAGTTGTCGTGCTCGTTGGCGTTGCCCATGGAGGCGGCGATCCCGCCCTCCGCCATCACCGTGTGGGCCTTGCCGAAGAGGGACTTGCAGATCACGGCCGTACGGGCGCCCCGCTCCCGGGCCTCGATCGCGGCCCGCAGTCCGGCGCCGCCCGCGCCGACCACGACCACGTCCCACTGCTGCCGGTCGACTTGGGTCATCAAAAGATCCTCGGGTCGGTGAAGGTGCCGGTGGCCAGCAGGTACACGTAGAAGTCGCACAGGGCCACGCTGATCAGCGAGGCCCACGCGAGCTGCATGTGCCGGGTGTTGAGCCGGCCGACCCAGCTCCAGAGGCGGTAGCGCACCGGGTGTGCGGAGAAGTGCTTGAGGCGGCCGCCCATGATGTGCCGGCAGGAGTGGCAGGACAGGGTGTAGGCCCAGATCAGCGTGATGTTGACCAGGAACAGCAGGGTTCCGAGGCCCATGTGCCCCCACGCGTAGTGCCCGTCGCGGAAGGTCAGGACGGTGTCGTACGTGAGGATCCCGGCGACCGGGACCGCGGCGTAGAAGAAGTACCGGTGCGCGTTCTGGAGGATCAGCGGGAAGCGGGTCTCGCCCGTGTACCCGGTGTGCGGTTCGGCGACCGCGCAGGCGGGCGGGGAGGCCCAGAAGCCCCGGTAGTAGGCCTTGCGGTAGTAGTAGCAGGTCAGCCGGAAGCCGAGGGGGAAGACCAGGATCAGCAGGGCGGGGGACAGGCCCCACCAGCTGCCGAACAGGTCGAGGTTGGGGCCGCCGCGCATCGTCTCGCAGTTCTCCGCCAGGCAGGGGGAGTAGAAGGGGGAGACGTAGGGGGCCGCGTAGTAGTGGGCGTTCGCGAACGCCCGCCAGGTCGAGTAGACGATGAAGGCGAGCAGCCCGGCCGCGGTGCCGGCGGGGGCCAGCCACCACCGGTCGGTGCGCAGGTGCCGGGGCGTGATCGCGGCCCGGGAGGGGGAGTGGACCCCGCCGGGCCGCTGCCGGGATGGTTCCGTGCCTGTGGCCAAGGAGAACTCCGGGTGGAGTGCGATGAGGGGTGGCCCAGGAGGCCCGGCCGCTCGCGCGGCCGGGCCAGATGGGAGAGGGCGGGTCCGGGGACGTCAGGGGGCGCGGCGGTCGCGGACGCCGAGCCCCTCGTCGTCGGTGTCCGTCCACTTGGACTGGTCGTACGGGGTGTCCGGGACGGAGACCATCCCGGTCGGGCCGGAGGGCCTGGGGGCGGCCGGCGACTGCCGGGCGACGTCCTGCTCCAGCCGTTCCACCGAGCGGACCAGCTCGTTCAGGTTGCGTCGTACGGCCGTCAGATCGTCTTGCAGGGACATGACGTGACCTCACTTCCGCGGGGGTGCGGTGGCAACGCTCACGGGCGCCTGCGAGTGTCGCGCCTCCCGTCCCCGGTTGTGAAGGGACGTGCAGCGATTCCGGGCGCGCAGGCGCAAACCGTGCGCCCCTCCCTGCCCCCATTTTCATCCCTCGAACGAGGGAACGCCCGTCCGGGCCGCAACCGGGATTGGTCCGCACGGGTGGGGTTCGCGGCGTGGCGCGGGTCCGGTCCGGAGCACCCGGCGGGCTGTCTATTTCAGTGGGTTTCGGCACCAGTGTGATCAGCTCCATATACCGCCGAACGTGATCAAGACCCCCCTCTTTCACGGCTCCACGCCCCGCCCCGGAGGTACCACCCATGACCCAGAGAACGCGCAGGTCCTTGGCGCTCCTCACCTCGGGAGTCCTTGCGCTGCCGCTGCTCGCGGGCTGCGGGGCGGGCGACGACGACGGGGGTCCGGCCGCCGCCGCGCCGGACATCGCGCTGACCGCCCGCGACCAGGTCGCCGACGGCGGGGTGCTGCGCTGGGCGGTGGACGCGCTGCCGGAGACCCTGAACGGTTTCCAGGCCGACGCGGACGCCGCCACGACCCGGATCACGGGGGCGGTCCTGCCCCACCTGTTCACGCTGGACGCCAAGGGGCGTCCGGTGGCCGATCCGGACTACCTGGAGAAGGCCGAGGTCGTCGAGCGGGAGCCCAAGCAGGTCGTCCTGTACAAGCTGAACCAGAAGGCGGTGTGGAGCGACGGGCGCGAGATCGGCGCCGCCGACTTCGTGGCGCAGTGGCGGGCCCTGAACGGCAAGGACTCGGCGTACTGGACGGCCCGCAACGCGGGCTACGAGCGGATCGAGAAGATCGAGCGCGGCAAGAACGACCTGGAGGTCAAGGTCACCTTCGTCCGCCCGTACGCGGACTGGCGCTCCCTGTTCAGCCCGCTCTACCCGAAGCAGGTCATGGGCACCCCGGAGGCCTTCAACGAGGGGGCCCGGGGCGCCCTCAAGGTCACCGCCGGCCCCTTCAACCTGGGGGCCGTCGACAAGAAGACCGGCACGGTGGCCCTGACCCGCAACCCCCGCTGGTGGGGGCGGCCCGCCAAGCTGGACACCCTGGTCCTGACGGCGGTCCCGCGCGCGGCCCGTCCGGCCGCGCTGGCCGCCGGGAAGGTGGACCTGGCGGACGTCGACCGCGCGGGCGCCGACCGGATCGCCCTGGCCCACCGCGACGCCGGCCGGGTCGACGGCACCCACGGCCCGGGCGCCTCGCTGACCCCGGCGCAGGCCACCCTCTCCTGGGCGCTGGCCCACGGCGCCGACGAGGCCAAGGCCCGGGAGGAGCAGGAGAGCCGGCAGAAGAACGCCGAGGCGGTGAAGACGTACGCGGACGAGCAGTCGGCCCTGCGCGGCTTCGAGGTCCGCAAGTCGCTGGAGCCCGCGTACACCCAGCTGGCGATGAACGGGGCCTCCGGCCCGCTGTCGGACGAGCGGGTGCGCCGGGCGATCGCCCGGGCGCTGGACCGCAAGGAGCTCGCGGAGATCGTCCTCAAGCCGCTGGGCCTGCCGGCGAAGCCCGTCGGCAGCCACCTGGCGCTGGCCGGGCAGCAGGCGTACGCCGACAACAGCGAGGCCCTCGGCGGCCAGGACACCCACGCGGCCCAGGCCCTCCTCGCGGACGCGGGCTGGCGCAAGGGCGGGCGGCTCACCGAGCCGGCCGGCGCGAAGGCCGGCCCGGAGGGCGAGGGCGGGACGGACGACGGGAAGACCCCGCGCGGGGCCAAGCCCGGACCGGGCGACGGCACCGGCAACGACGGCCTCTACATCGTGGGCCAGGACGACGGCCGCAACGGCGCCGCGCGCAAGGACCGCCCGGACCGCCAGGGCCGGCCGGCGGCCCCCGGCGCCCGTGCCGCGGGCCCGCGGGCGCTCCAGGAGGGCCCGGCGGTCTTCGACGGGGAGCTCGGCCTGGGCGCCCCGGGCGAGCGGCCGTCCCCGGCGCTGGCCCCGTCCTCCCTGGCCGCGCAGCAGGAGGAGGCCCTCCTGGCCCAGGCGGGCGCCGTCGAGGACGGCAAGCGGGCGGCCGCCGCGAAGGCGGCGGCCGCGGCGAAGGCGGAGAACGAGGGCGAGGGCGAGGACGCCAAGGAGCCGGCCCGGGCGACCCCGGCCCCGGCCCCGGCCAAGCAGACCGCCCCGCGCACCTCGGGCGCCATGCTGGCCAAGGACGGCAAGCAGCTCACCCTGCGCTTCGTCCTGCCGGCCGGCCCCGGCTCGGAGGCCCTGCGCGCGGTCGGCGAGCGGATCTCCCGGACGCTCCAGAAGATCGGCATCAGCACCCAGACGACCAAGGTCCCGGACGAGAGCTTCTTCAAGGACCACATCGCCTCGGGCCAGTACGACCTGGCCCTGTACTCCTGGCCCGCGACGGCCTTCCCGGCCACCGACGCCCGGCCGATCTTCGCCAAGCCGGAGCCGGCCGCCGACGGCTCGCTGCTCGTCGAGCAGAACTACACCCGGGTCGGCACCGACCACATCGACCAGCTCTTCGACCAGGCGGCCGGTGAGCTGGACGAGGCGAAGGCCCGCGACCTGGTGCGCAAGGCCGACGCCCGGATCTGGGCCGCGGCCGGCTCGGTCCCGCTCTACCAGCGCCCCGAGCTGGTGGCGGCCAAGCCGGGCCTGGCCAACGCCGGCGCCTTCGGGCTGGGGGTGCCGCGCTTCCAGGACATCGGCTGGAAGAAGCCGCCCACGGCGAAGGACGCGAAGGAGAAGAAGTAGCGGAGCGGCGGGCGTGCGGGGGTCCGCCGGCCGGAAGGCGCCCTGGCGAAGAAGTGGTGAAAAAACGGGGCCTGTCGGGTTGACCGGCGGGTAGCAAGCTCAGAAGTGACTCAAGTTCCTTGCCCGCCGGAATCCCGGCGGGCAAGGTCGTGCGTACCCGTTGACCCGCATGAACACAGGCCGCACCCACAGCCGGGAACCCCCACCCACGTCCCGGCCGTCCTCAGTCGTCCGGCCTCTTGACAGACCCCCCGGCAGGCGGTTCCCGCCGATCGACGTACGATGGGGTAAGGCCGTGGCAGGTTTTCCGCCCGGCAGAGGCTCGCGTGCCAGGCCGTACGCGACGCCATCCACGATCCCGGGAGAAGCGCCGAAGTGCCCACGCGCCACGACATCCGTAACGTCGCCATCGTCGCCCACGTCGACCATGGCAAGACGACCATCGTCGATGCCATGCTCAAGCAGGCCGGTGCCTTCGCCGCCCACCAGCAGCTCGACGACCGCATGATGGACTCGAACGACCTGGAGCGTGAGAAGGGCATCACGATCCTCGCCAAGAACACGGCGGTGAAGTATCACCCCAAGGACGGCGGGGCCCCGATCACGATCAACATCATCGACACCCCCGGCCACGCCGACTTCGGTGGCGAGGTCGAGCGCGGTCTGTCGATGGTGGACGCGGTCGTCCTCCTGGTGGACGCCTCCGAGGGTCCGCTGCCCCAGACCCGCTTCGTCCTGCGCAAGGCCCTCCAGCAGCGCAAGCCGGTCATCCTCTGCATCAACAAGACGGACCGCCCGGACTCCCGGATCGACGAGGTCGTCAACGAGACGTACGACCTCTTCCTGGACCTGGACGCGGACGAGGACCAGATCGAGTTCCCGATCGTCTACGCCTGCGGCCGTGACGGCGTCGCCTCGCTGACCAAGCCGGAGGACGGCACCGTCCCCGCGGACAGCGACAACCTGGAGCCGTTCTTCTCGGCGATCCTGGAGCACGTCCCGGCCCCGGTGTACGACGAGGCGGCCCCCCTCCAGGCCCACGTCACCAACCTGGACGCCGACAACTTCCTCGGCCGCATCGCGCTGCTCCGCGTCGAGCAGGGCGAGCTGCGCAAGGGCCAGACGGTCGCGTGGATCAAGCGTGACGGCTCGATCTCCAACGTCCGCATCACCGAGCTGATGATGACCGAGGCGCTCACCCGCAAGCCGGCCGAGGTGGCGGGCCCCGGTGACATCTGCGCGGTCGCCGGTATCCCCGACATCATGATCGGTGAGACCCTGGCCGACACGGAGAACCCGGTCGCGCTGCCGCTGATCTCGGTCGACGAGCCGGCGATCTCCATGACCATCGGTACGAACACCTCCCCGATGGTCGGCCGCGGCGGCACCGGCAAGGGCGCGGACGCCAAGGCCGCGGTCAAGGACCGCAAGGTCACCGCCCGCCAGGTCAAGGACCGTCTGGACCGCGAGCTGATCGGTAACGTCTCGCTGCGCGTCCTGGACACCGAGCGTCCGGACGCCTGGGAGGTCCAGGGCCGCGGTGAGCTCGCGCTCGCCATCCTGGTCGAGCAGATGCGCCGCGAGGGCTTCGAGCTGACCATCGGCAAGCCGCAGGTCGTCACCCAGGAGATCGACGGCAAGACGCACGAGCCGGTCGAGCGCATGACGATCGACGTGCCCGAGGAGCACATGGGCGCGGTCACGCAGCTCATGGGCGTCCGCAAGGGCCGCATGGACAACATGTCGAACCACGGCTCCGGCTGGGTCCGCATGGAGTTCGTCGTCCCGTCGCGCGGTCTCATCGGCTTCCGCACGGAGTTCCTGACGAACACCCGCGGTACGGGTATCGCCCACTCGATCCACGAGGGCCACGAGCCGTGGTTCGGCCCGCTGGTCACCCGCAACAACGGTTCGCTCGTCGCGGACCGCTCGGGCGCGGTCACCCCGTTCGCCATGATCAACCTGCAGGAGCGCGGCGTCCTGTTCACCGAGCCCGGCACCGAGGTGTACGAGGGCATGATCGTCGGCGAGAACTCGCGCTCCGACGACATGGACGTGAACATCACCAAGGAGAAGAAGCTCACCAACATGCGTGCGGCCTCCGCGGACAACACGGAGAACGTGATCCCGCCGCGCAAGCTCTCCCTGGAGCAGTCGCTGGAGTTCTGCCGCGACGACGAGTGCGTCGAGGTGACCCCGGAGGCCGTGCGCATCCGCAAGGTCGTCCTGGACCAGAAGGAGCGTTCGCGCACCGCTTCCCGCGCCAAGTCGGCCAAGTAGTACCCGAGTAGGCTTCTGGCCGAAACGCGTACGTTCGGCGACGGCCCCTCCCCGCACCGGTCCGGTGCGGGGAGGGGCCGTCGCCGTTTGTCAAACGGATTGTGTCGCTCAAGTGTCCGCATACCGACCGTGACACTCCGGAAGATGAACTAACCGTCCGTTTCGCACGTGTCTGTCTCCTATCCGTTTGTCCGGATTTCGGGTTTTCGCCATACGGTGATGTTGTGAAAACGAGACCACTTAAGTGTGGTTTACGGTCTGGGCGTCCCTGAGGATGGCTCCATTGAGCTCGGGTCAATGGGTCACACGCTGTGGGGAGCGTCGACTCACGAGCACACACGACGGGACCGGATTTCGCTGTCAGGGGTGTCAGCGGAGACCGGGACCACTTCATCGACAGTGACTCCTGAGGAGGCAATTACCCATGCGCGGAGCAACGAGCGCCAAGTGGGTCGTGGGTGCCGTCATCGTGGCGATGGCTGCCACGGCATGCAGCGGTGGCGACAAGGACACCAAGGCTGACGGCGCCAAGGGCGGCACGTTCCGGATGGGCATCACCGAGCCCACCGCGATCGACCCCTACAACTCGCAGGAGTCCGAGGGTGCGCTCGTCACGCACAACCTCTTCACCGGCCTCTACAGCGCCACGGTGGACGGCAAGCTGAAGCCCGAACTCGCCGAGTCGGTCCAGACCAGCGACGACGGCAAGACCTGGACCTTCAAGATCAAGCAGGGCACGAAGTTCTCGAACGGCGAGCCCGTCGACGCCGAGTCCTTCGTCCGCGGCTGGACCCGTGTGGTCGCCAAGGACTCCGCCTCCGACGTCGCGTACCCGTTCGCGGGCATCGCCGGCTACAAGGAGCTCAACGGTGGCGGCGCCACCACCTTCGCCGGTGTGACCGCTCCGGACGCCGGCACCCTCAAGGTCGAGCTCTCCGAGGCCGACTTCGAGTTCGACAAGAAGACCGTGCACCAGGCCTTCAGCCCGGTCCCGAAGGTCGCCGGCGCCGCCAGCAACAAGGCGTTCAACGACGCGCCGATCGGCAACGGCCCCTTCAAGATGGAGGGTTCGTGGCAGCACAACAAGTCGATCACCCTCGTCCGTAACGACGACTACGGTCTGGAGAAGGCCAAGCTCGCCAAGGTCGAGATCTCGATCCTGAACGCGGCCAACGGCTCCACCCTGGAGTACCAGGGCTTCCAGTCGGGCCAGTTCGACTGGGCGCGTATGCCCACCCCGCAGCTTCCGGTCGCGAAGGCCAAGTACTCGCCGAAGAAGCAGTGGATCGAGGCCGACACCTCCGGTGTCAACTACCTGGTCGCCTTCAACCAGGTCGCCCCGCTGAACAACCCCGACGCGCGCAAGGCGATCTCCTACGCGATCGACCGCGAGGCCATCGCCAAGGGCGTCTTCCAGGGCATGCAGAAGCCCGCCACCTCCGTCCTGCCGCCGTCCTTCGCGGACACCTACCAGGACGGCGTCTGCTCCTCCTGCGTCAAGCAGGACAAGGACAAGGCCAAGCAGTACGCGGAGAAGGGCGGCCTGAAGCCGGGCACCGTCCTCGACTTCGGCTACAACACCGGCGCCGGCCACGAAGAGTGGGTCCAGGCCGTCGCGCAGCAGCTGAAGGACGTCCTCGGCCTCGACGTCAAGCTGAACGGCAAGCCGTTCAAGGAGGCCCTGGCGCAGCAGCAGGACAAGGGCACCGGCGGTCTGTGGCGCTCGGCGTGGGGCGCGGACTACCCGACCCCGGACAACTTCCTGTACCCGCTGCTCGACTCCGGTTCGATCAACGAGGACCCGGCGACGGGCAAGGCGGCCGGTGACAACCGCGGCCGCTACAACAACCCGAAGTTCGACGAGCTGATCACCAAGGCCCGCGGCACCAAGGACCCGGCGGCCCGCGCCGCGGTCTACAAGGAGGCCGAGAAGCTGGCGGTCGACGACGAGCAGGGTCTCATCCCGCTGTGGAAGCGCACCCAGTTCCGTCTCGCGGCGAACGACAAGTTCAACAACATCCAGCTGGACTTCTTCGAGGACCCGAACCTCGCTGAGATCTCGGCCAAGTAAGAGCCTCCTCATCAACAGGTAGGCGAAGGTCGTGGGGCCCGGAGTCACACTTCGGCCCCCACGGCCTTCGCCCAGTCCCGGGCGCACCCCTCAGTCTCGTCGATCCGCGCCCGGATGCGGCCAATCTCCCGATCGGATGATGCCGCCAACCCCCACGCCCGGTATGTGAAGGAGGCATCGTGGGAAGGTATGTGATCCGGCGGCTCGGACAGATGGTCGTCGTGCTCTTCGGTGCGACGGTTATTCTCTTCTGCTGTCTTTTCGTGCTCCCCGGCGACCCTGTGGGTTCGCTCGGTGGTGACAAGGCCCGTGACCCGGCCGTCGTCGAAGCGCTCCGCGAGCGCTACGGCCTCAACGACCCGCTGCCCGTGCAGTACGGGCACTTCGTCTCGAACCTCGTGCAGGGTGACCTCGGTGAGGACTACACCCAGCGCCGGCCCGTGACGGAGGTCCTCGGGCCGAAGCTCGCGAACACCGCGCAGCTCGCCCTGGCCGCCATCGTCCTGGACATCCTGATCGGCCTGCTGGCGGGTCTGATCGCCGCGCTGTTCAGATATTCGTTCTGGGACGTGCTGATCACGCTCTTGACCACGATGGCAGTCGGCTTCCCGTCCTTCGTGATCGGCATGGTGCTCCAGAAGGTCTTCGTGGTCCAGCTCGACTGGGTCCCGCTGATCTCCGACGGCACCATGAAGTCGCTGATCCTGCCCGCCTTCACGCTGGCGATCCTCGACGCCGCCCTCGTGGCCCGGCTCATGCGCGGCACCATGCTCGAGGTGCTGCGCGCCGACTACGTCAAGACGGCCGTCGCCAAGGGTCTGCCCCGGCGGACCGTGCTCGTCAAGCACGTCATGCGCAACTCGATCATCCCGGTCGTCACGTACCTGGGTATCTCCTTCGGCTCGCTGCTCGGTGGCGCCCTGATCACCGAGGCGATCTTCAACTGGGACGGCATCGGGCTCGCCCTGGTGCAGGCGGTCCAGCAGCAGAACAACCCGATCATCATCGGCGTGGTGAGCTTCGGCGTCGCCGTGTTCGTTCTGCTGAACCTCCTCGTCGACCTCTTGTACGCGGTCCTCGACCCGCGCATCCGCCTCGCCTGATCCAGGCAGCCCGTTCTAGGAGTTACCCATGACCGAGCTCACCAAGAGCACATCGGTGGCGGGGGACGCGACCGCTCCGGCGCAGGCCGCGAACGCGGAGGCCGAACCGGCCGTCGCCCGCGTGACCCAGTGGGGCGAGATCCGCCACCGCTTCCTCGCCAACAAGCTGGCGGTCGTCGGCCTCGGCCTCGTCGCCCTGCTGTTCCTGACCGCGATCTTCGCCCCGCTGATCGCGCCGCACGACCCGCTGGCCCAGGACCTCACGAACACCCTTCAGGACCCGGGCAACGGTCACCTGCTGGGCACCGACGCCCTCGGCCGCGACCAGTTCTCCCGCATCATCTACGGCACCCGCATCGCCGTGATCATCGGTCTCGCGTCGATCTTCCTGGCCTGCCTCATCGGCATCGTCGTGGGCGCGCTGGCCGGCTACTTCGGCCGCGCCACCGACTCGGTGCTGATGCGCATCGCCGACGTCTTCTTCGCCTTCCCGCTGCTGATCGGTGCCATCGTCATCATCATCGTGATGGGCCGGGGCATCATGCCGGTCATCATCTCGCTGGCGATCTTCTCCTGGCCGACGGTCTCCCGTCTGCTGCGCAGCTCGATCCTGTCGGTCCGCGAGGCCGACTACGTGCTGGCCGCCCGCGCCCTGGGCGCGGACACCCGCCGGATCATCCTGCGGCACATCATCCCCAACTCCATCGCCGCCGTGATGGCCTACGCCGCGTTCAGCGTCGGCGGCGCCATCGTGGCCGAGGCCTCGCTGTCCTTCCTGGGCGTGGGCGTCAGCCCGGAGGTCCCGGAGTGGGGCAACATGCTCGCCGCCGCCAAGGACTTCATGGGTGTCAAGGACTTCCTGTGGACCTACCCCAGCATCGCGATCGTGCTGACGGTCCTTGGCTTCGTATTCGTCGGTGACGGGCTCCGCGACGCCCTCGACCCGAAGCTGCGCTAGAAGGGCGGCACCACCGAAATGACTGCATCAAGCATCACCGCAGACGCGCCCCGCAAGAGCGGCGGCGACGCCGAGGTGCCCGTGCTCGAAGTGCGCGACCTGCACGTCGAGTTCGCGACCCGCGAAGGCGTCGTCAAGGCCGTCAACGGCGTCAACTACAGCGTCTCCTCCGGCGAGACCCTGGCCGTGCTCGGCGAGTCCGGCTCCGGCAAGTCCGTGACCGCTCAGGCGATCATGGGCATCCTCGACTCGCCCCCCGGGCGGGTCGCCAAGGGCGAGATCCTGTTCCGCGGCGAGGACATCCTCAAGCTTCCGGAGAACGAGCGGCGCAAGCTGCGCGGTCCGAAGATGGCGATGATCTTCCAGGACGCGCTGTCCGCGCTGAACCCGGTCTTCTCCGTCGGCAACCAGCTGGGCGAGATGTTCCGCGTCCACCAGGGCATGTCGAAGAAGGACGCCAAGGCGAAGGCCATCGAGCTCATGGACCGGGTGAAGATCCCCGCGGCCAAGAGCCGGGTCAACGACTACCCGCACCAGTTCTCGGGCGGTATGCGCCAGCGCATCATGATCGCGATGGCGCTCGCCCTGGAGCCGGACCTGATCATCGCGGACGAGCCCACCACGGCGCTCGACGTGACGGTCCAGGCCCAGGTCATGGACCTGCTGGCCGACCTGCAGCGCGAGTACAACATGGGTCTGATCCTGATCACCCACGACCTCGGCGTCGTCGCCGACGTCGCGGACAAGATCGCCGTGATGTACGCCGGCCGCATCGTCGAGCAGGCCCCGGTCCACGAGCTGTACTCGCGCCCCGCGCACCCGTACACCCGTGGTCTGCTGGACTCGATCCCGCGCCTGGACCAGAAGGGCCAGGAGCTCTACGCGATCAAGGGCCTGCCGCCCAACCTGCTGAAGGCCCCCTCGGGCTGCGCCTTCAACCCGCGCTGCCCCAAGGCGCAGGACATCTGCCGCACCGAGATGCCGCCCCTGCTCCAGGTGACCGAGCAGGACGGCACCGAGCTGGCCGGCCGCGCCAGCGCCTGCCACTTCCGCGAGGAGCAGCTCCATGGCTGAGTTCGACAAGAAGGACGACGCCGTGGACGCCACCCCCGGCATCAGCGAGGTCGAGGTCGTCGAGGCGGCGACCGAGACGGCGGCCGTGGCCGCCATCGAGGCGCCCGTCGAGCGCGGCGAGCCGATCCTGCAGGTGCGCAACCTGGTCAAGCACTTCCCGCTGACCCAGGGCATCCTGTTCAAGAAGCAGATCGGCGCCGTCCGCGCGGTCGACGGGATCTCCTTCGACCTGCACCAGGGCGAGACCCTCGGCATCGTCGGCGAGTCCGGCTGTGGCAAGTCCACGGTCGCCAAGCTGCTGATGCTGCTGGAGACGGCGACGTCCGGCGAGGTCTTCTACAAGGGCCAGGACATCACCAAGCTGTCGGGCAAGGCCCTCAAGGCCGTGCGCCGCAACATCCAGATGGTCTTCCAGGACCCGTACACCTCGCTGAACCCGCGCATGACGGTCGGCGACATCATCGGCGAGCCCTTCGAGATCCACCCCGAGGTGGCCCCGAAGGGTGACCGGCGGCGCCGGGTCCAGGAGCTCCTGGACGTGGTGGGCCTGAACCCGGAGTACATCAACCGCTACCCGCACCAGTTCTCCGGCGGCCAGCGCCAGCGCATCGGCATCGCCCGCGGCCTCGCGCTCCAGCCCGAGATCATCATCTGCGACGAGCCGGTCTCCGCGCTCGACGTGTCGGTGCAGGCGCAGGTCATCAACCTGATGGCGAAGCTGCAGGACGAGTTCAACCTGTCCTACATCTTCATCGCGCACGACCTCTCGATCGTCCGGCACATCTCGGACCGCGTGGGCGTCATGTACCTGGGCAAGATGGCCGAGATCGGCACCGACACCCAGATCTACGACCACCCCACCCACCCGTACACCCAGGCGCTGCTCTCCGCGGTGCCGGTGCCGGACCCGGCGGCCCGCGAGGGCCGCGAGCGGATCATCCTGACCGGTGACGTCCCGTCGCCGGCCAACCCGCCGTCGGGCTGCCGCTTCCGCACCCGCTGCTGGAAGGCGCAGGACATCTGCTCCACCGAGGTGCCGCTGCTGGCGGTTCCGGAGCGGTTCAAGGGCGAGGCCACCGAGGCCGCGCACGAGTCCGCGTGCCACTTCGCCGAGGAGAAGACGGTCCTGGCCGTCTGATCCCCCGCGCGCAACCGACCGGGCACGGCCGTTCACGGCCGTGCCCGGTCGGCGTTCGCGGGGGCGGGGGCGTACCCGTACCGGCTCGGTAACGTGACCGCTCAGGTATGTTCTATGGGTCCGGGCGTCCCCGAGGATGGCCCCATCGAGCTCGCGTCTCGGGTCAAGCGCTGTGGGGAGCGTCGGCTCACGAGCACACCGACAGTGACTCCTGAGGAGGCAATTTCCCATGCGCGCAGCAACACGCGCCCGGTGGGCCGTCGGCACGGTCGTGCTGGCGATGGCCGCGACGGCCTGCGGCGGCGGTGACGACCCCGCGGCCGAAGGCAGGAACGGCGGCCACATCAGCGTCCGGCTGAGCGAACCGCAGCACGGCCTGATCGGCCAGAACACCGGCGAGTCCGAGGGCGCGGAGGTGCTCCACGCGCTCTTCACCGGCCTCGTCACGTACGACAACAAGACCAGCGAGCCCAAGCTCGCGGTCGCCGAGTCCATCGAGACGACCGACTCCAAGACCTGGACGGTCAAGCTCAAGGACGGCTACACGTTCCACAACGGCGAGAAGGTCGACGCGCAGTCCTTCGTCCGCGCCTGGAACTGGGGGGCCAACCAGGAGAACAACGCCGAGGCGATGGGCTTCTTCTCCAAGATCGAGGGCTCCGACGAGCTGGCTCCGGGCAAGGGGAAGACCCCCACCGCCAAGGAGCTCAAGGGCCTCAAGATCGTCGACAGCAAGACCTTCGTCGTGACGCTGAAGGCGCCGTTCTCCCAGTTCAAGACCATGCTGGGCTACAACGCCTTCTACCCGCTGCCCAAGGCCTTCGAGGCGGACCCGCAGAAGTTCGGCGAGGCGCCGATCGGCAACGGCCCGTTCCAGATGGACGGCCGGTGGGAGCACAACAAGCAGATCAAGGTCAAGAAGTACGCGAAGTACCCGAGCGACGGCCGGGCCAAGCTCGACGGCGTCACCTTCAAGATCTACGACAACCTCGACACCGCCTACGCCGACCTCCAGGCCGGCAAGCTGCAGATCACGGACAAGCTGCCGGTCACCGCGCTGCCCACCGTCTCGCAGGAGTTCGGCGAGCGCTACATCTACAAGCCGGAAGCCTCCATCGGCTACATCGGCCTGCCGCTGGAGGCCAACCGCGAGGCCTTCGGCAAGCCGGAGGTCCGCAAGGCGATCTCCATGGCGATCGACCGGGACGCCATCGCGAAGAGCATCTTCAACGGCACCCGCAAGCCCGCCGACGACTTCATCAGCCCCATCGTGCCCGGCTACCGCAAGGGCGCCCTGGGCGAGGCCGGGCTGTTCAACCCGGTCAAGGCCCGGGAGCTGTTCGAGCGGGCCGGCGGCATCCCCGGCAACAAGATGGAACTGGGCTACGACGCCGACAGCGACAACAAGGAGTGGATCGAGGCCGTCGCCGCCCAGCTGAAGACGAACCTGGGCATCGACGTCACCCCGAAGCCCTTCCCGAAGGCCGGCGCCCTGCTCGACGAGCTGAAGGCCCAGAACTTCGAGGGCGCCTTCCGCACCGGCTGGGCCATGGACTACCCGGCGGCCGAGGACTACCTGCGGCCGGTCTTCTCCAAGGAGGCCATCGCCAACGGCTCCAACTACGGGCACTACAAGAGCGAGGAGTTCGAGGCGGCCCTCGCCGCGGCCGACCGCTCCACCGACCCGGCCGACAGCACGAAGCTCTACCAGAAGGCCGACGACATCGTGATCCGGGACCTGCCGTACATCCCGGTCTTCACGTACATGTCCGCCGCCGCCTACACCAAGGCCGTGACCCACGTCGAGGTCGACGCCCAGGGCCGCATGGACCTGGCGAACGTCCAGATCACCTGAGCCGCCCCGGCCCGCCGACGCCCGCCCCCGGAGCCCCGGGGGCGGGCGAAGCCGGTTGCGGCCGCCCGCCGGCGCGGCCGACAGTGGGCGGATGGCCAACGACACGCTGACCGTCCGCCCCGCCGGTCCCGGGGACGCCCAGGACATCTGCGCCCTGCTCAACGCCGTCGACCTCGCCGAGATCGGCAGACCAGAGACCGACCTCGGCAGCGTCGAGGCCGACCTCAACCACCCCGACGTGGACCTCGCCGCCGACTCCTGGCTCGCCTTCCAGGGCGGCCGGCTCGTCGCCTACGGCCTCGTCTGGGCCGACTCCGGCCCGGGCCTGATCGACGGCGACCACTACGTCCTGCCCGGCCGTGACCGGGCCGGGCTCGCGGTGCTGTCGCGCATGGAGGGCCGGGCCCGCCGGATGGCCTCCGGCGCCGGACCGGGTGCTCGCCTGCGCATCCAGCTCAACGTCCGCCCCACCCTCGACCTCACCCTCCTCACCGGCCGCGGCTACCGCAGCGTCCGCCGCTACCAGGTGATGACCCGCACCCTCGGCCCCGCCGCCGACCTGCCGCCCGAGCCGCCCGCCGGCCTGGTGCTGCGCGACTGCGCCGCCGACGAGGCCGACCGGCGCCGCGCCCACGCCCTGGTCGAGGAGACCTTCGCCGCCCACTTCGGGCACGCCGAGCGCGACTACGAGGCCTGGCTGGACCACGTCGACGGCCGCCGCCTCGACTGGTCCCTGGTGTGGATCGCGAGCCTGCCCGGACAGGGCGACGCGGCCGTCCTCTTCTCCCGCGACGACCGCACCAGCATGGGCTGGATCAGCCACATCGGCGTGCGGAAGGAGGCGCGCGGCCGCGGCGTCGGCTCCCACCTCCTGCGCCACGCCTTCGCCGCCTACGCCGCCCGCGGCCGCGACACCCTGGGCCTCGGCGTGGACGTCCTGAACGAGACCGGCGCCCTGGCCCTGTACGAGGCGCACGGCATGACCCTGCACTACGCGGTCGACACCTGGGAGCTCAGGTTGCACCCCCAGGGGTGACAGGCGGGGGACGCGAGGGTGCAAAACAGCCAACCGGGAGTGAAAGCACCCCTACATAGGGTGACATTGCCCCTAAGTGAGTCTTGGGACCCCTTAGGAGGCAGTCCATGCGCGGAGCCACCCACGCCCAGTGGGCCGCATGTGCGGTGGCCGTCGCCCTCGCGGCGACGGCCTGCGGCGGCGGGAGCGACAGCGGCGGGGGCGGTGGCGGCGCGGCGGGGATCGTCAGCTCCTCCTGGGGCGACCCCCAGAACCCGCTGGAGCCGGCCAACACCAACGAGGTGCAGGGCGGCAAGGTCCTCGACATGCTCTTCCGCGGCCTCAAGCGCTACGACGCCAAGACCGGCGAGGCCCGCGACATGGTCGCCGAGAAGATCGACACCACCGACAGCCAGAACTTCACCATCACGCTGAAGGACGGCTGGAAGTTCAGCAACGACGAACCGGTCACCGCCCAGTCCTTCGTCGACGCCTGGAACTACGCGGCGGACGTGCGCAACAAGCAGAACAACGCCACCTTCTTCTCCAGCATCGCCGGCTACGAGGACGTGCACCCCGCCTCCGGCGAGCCCAAGTCCAAGACCATGTCCGGGCTGGTGGTCAAGGACCCCAAGACCTTCACCGTCGCCCTGAAGTCGAAGTTCTCCACCTGGCCCCAGACCCTCGGCTACCAGGCCTTCTCCCCGCTGCCCAAGGCCTTCTTCACCGACCACTCCGGCTGGCTGAACAAGCCGGTCGGCAACGGCCCCTACACGGTGGACTCGTACACCAAGGGCACCGGCATGAAGCTGCGCAAGTGGGAGGGCTACCCCGGCCAGGACAAGGCGCAGAACGGCGGCGTGGACCTCAAGGTCTACACCGACAACAACACCGCCTACACCGACCTGATCTCCGGCAACCTCGACCTCGTCGACGACGTCCCCGCGCAGCAGCTGAAGAACGTCAAGAACGACCTCGGCGACCGGTACATCAACCAGCCGGCCCTCATCATCCAGACCCTCACCTTCCCCCTGTACGACCCCCAGTGGGGCAAGGAGGGCATGGACAAGGTCCGCCGCGGCATCTCCATGGCCATCAACCGCGACGAGATCACCGAGCAGATCTTCCGCGAGACCCGCACCCCGGCCAAGGACTGGACCTCGCCCGCCCTCGGCGACAAGGGCGGCTTCAAGTCCACGCTCTGCGGCGACGCCTGCAAGTTCAACCCGGCCGAGGCCAAGAAGCTCATCCAGGAGGCCGGCGGCCTGCCCGGCGGCAAGATGACCCTCACCTCGAACGTGGACACCGGCTCCCACCGCGACTGGATGGAGGCCGTCTGCAACAGCGTCAACAACGCCCTGGGCGAGGGCCCCGTCTGCACCGTCAACCCCATCGGCACCTTCGCCGACTTCCGCAACCAGCAGAGCGCCTTCAAGCTGACCGGGCCCTTCCGCTCCGGCTGGCAGGCCGACTACCCGCTCATCCAGAACTTCCTCCAGCCGCTCTACTACAGCGGCGCCTCGTCCAACTACGGCAAGTTCAGCAGCCCGGAGTTCGACAAGCTCGTCGACGAGGCCAACCAGGAGAGCGACACCGCCAAGGCGGTCGGCAAGTTCCAGGACGCCGAGAAGGTCCTCGCCGAGCAGATGCCCTCCATCCCCCTCTGGTACCAGAACGGCAGCGCCGGGCACTCCGAGCGGATCTCCGACGTAGCCCTGAACCAGTTCAGCGTCCCCGTCTACAACGAGATCAAGGTCAGCTGACCCCCGCCGTCGCACCCGACACCCTGGAGCATCCATGGGACGTTACGTGATCCGGCGGCTGCTCCAGATGATCCCCGTGTTCATCGGCAGCACCTTCCTGATCTTCTTCATGGTCTACGCCCTCGGCGACCCGGTGGCGGCCCTGTTCGGGGACAAGGCCCCCGACCCCGCCACCGTCGCCCGCATCCGCAAGGACCTCTACCTCGACCGCCCCCTGTGGGAGCAGTACGTCCACTACATGGGGCAGATCTTCAAGGGCGACTTCGGTACGGCCTTCAACGGCCAGAAGGTCACCGAGCTGATGGGCACGGCCTTCCCCGTCACCCTCCGCCTGACCTGCGTCGCGATCGTCATCGAGATCCTCGTCGGCATCACCCTCGGCGTGGTCAGCGGACTGCGCCGGGGCAAGGCCATCGACACCACCCTGCTGGTGGCCACCCTGATCGTCATCTCCGTGCCCACCTTCGTCACCGGCTACCTGCTCCAGTTCCTCTTCGGGGTGAAATGGGGCTGGGTCCGCCCCACCGTCTCCGCCGACGCCCCCCTCGACGAGCTGATCCTGCCCGGCATCGTCCTCGCCCTGGTCTCCCTGGCGTACGTCACCCGGCTCTCACGGACCTCCATCGCCGAGAACGTCAAGGCCGACTACGTCCGCACCGCCGTCGCCAAGGGACTGCCGCGCCGCCGGGTCATCACCCGCCACCTGCTGCGCAACTCCCTCATCCCGGTCGTCACCTTCATCGGCACCGACATCGGGGCCCTGATGGGCGGGGCGATCATCACCGAGCGGATCTTCAACATCAAGGGCGTCGGCTACCAGCTCTACCAGGGCATCCTGCGCGGCAACTCGCCCACCGTCGTGGGCTTCGTGACCATCCTCGTCATCGTCTTCCTGGTGGCGAACCTGCTCGTCGACCTGCTCTACGCGGTCCTGGACCCGAGGATCCGCTATGCCTGAACCCGAGCCGCAGCCCTACGACCCGCTGAAGCCGGGCGAGAACGGGGCCATCGCCCCGACCGGGCAGGGAGGCGCCATGGACCTCGCGCTGGAGGAGGCCGAAAGCCTGGAGAAGCCCCTCACCCCCGGCCCCGGCGGCCCCCGCGAACGGGCCCGCTCCCTGTGGTCCGACGCCTGGCACCAGCTGCGCCGCAACCCCGTCTTCCTCGTCTCCGCCCTGCTGATCCTCTTCCTCGTCGTCATCTCGATCTGGCCCCAGCTCATCGCGAGCGGCGACCCGCTCCACTGCGAGCTGTCCAAATCCCAGCAGGGCCCCGCCCCCGGGCACCCCTTCGGCTACGACACCCAGGGCTGCGACGTCTACACCCGCACCGTGTACGGGGCCCGCGCCTCCATCACCGTCGGCATCTGCGCCACCCTGGGCGCCGCCCTGCTCGGCTCCGCCCTCGGCGGGCTCGCCGGGTTCTTCGGCGGCTGGGGCGACGCCCTGCTCTCCCGGGTCGCCGACATCTTCTTCGGGATCCCGGTCGTCCTCGGCGGACTCGTCTTCCTGTCCGTGGTCACCAGCACCACCGTCTGGCCGGTGGTCGGCTTCATCGTGCTGCTCGGCTGGCCGCAGCTCGCCCGCATCGCCCGCGGCTCGGTCATCACCGCCAAACAGAACGACTACGTCCAGGCCGCCCGGGCCCTCGGCGCCGGCAACGCCCGCATGCTGCTGCGGCACGTAGCCCCCAACGCCGTCGCCCCCGTCATCGTCGTCGCCACCATCGCGCTCGGCACCTACATCGCCCTGGAGGCCACGCTGTCCTTCCTCGGCGTGGGCCTGCGCCCGCCCACCGTCTCCTGGGGCATCGACATCTCCAACGCCGCGACCCAGATCCGCAACGCCCCGCACATGCTGCTCTGGCCGGCCGGCGCCCTGAGCCTGACCGTGCTCGCCTTCATCATGCTCGGCGACGCGGTCCGCGACGCCCTCGACCCCAAGCTGCGCTGAGGAGTGAGCCGCCAGATGCTGCTCGAAGTCCGGGACCTGCACGTGGAGTTCACCACCCGCGACGGGGTCGCCAAGGCCGTCAACGGGGTGAGCTACTCGGTGGACGAGGGGGAGACCCTCGCCGTCCTCGGCGAGTCCGGCTCCGGGAAATCGGTGACCGCCCAGGCCGTGATGGGGATCCTCGACGTGCCGCCCGGCCGGATCGCGGGAGGCGAGATCCTCTTCAAGGGCAAGGACCTGCTGAAGACGAAGGAGGAGGACCGCCGCAGGATCCGCGGCGCCGAGATGGCGATGATCTTCCAGGACGCCCTGTCCTCCCTCAACCCCGTGCTCAGCGTCGGCGCCCAGCTCGGAGAGATGTACGAGGTCCACCGCGGGATGTCCCGCAAGGACGCCCGCGCCCGCGCCGTCGAGCTCATGGACCGGGTGAAGATCCCCGCCGCCCGGCAGCGCGTGGGGGACTACCCGCACCAGTTCTCCGGCGGAATGCGCCAGCGCATCATGATCGCCATGGCGCTCGCCCTGGAACCCGCCCTGATCATCGCCGACGAGCCCACCACCGCCCTCGACGTCACCGTCCAGGCCCAGGTCATGGACCTGCTCGCCGAGCTCCAGCGCGAACTCAACATGGGCCTGATCCTGATCACCCACGACCTCGGCGTCGTCGCCGACGTCGCCGACAAGATCGCCGTCATGTACGCGGGCCGGATCGTCGAGGAGGCCCCCGTCCACGCCGTCTACAAGGCGCCCGCCCACCCCTACACCCGGGGCCTGCTCGACTCGATCCCGCGCCTGGACCAGAAGGGCCAGGAGCTCTACGCCATCAAGGGACTGCCCCCGAACCTGCTGGCCATCCCGCCCGGCTGCGCCTTCAACCCGCGCTGCCCCATGGCGCGCGCCGCCTGCCGGGCCGAGGTCCCGCCGCTCGCGGAGGTCGCCCCCGGCCGGGCCAGCGCCTGCTTCTTCTGGAAGGAGTGCCTCGGTGCCTGAGCCCATCCTGGAGGTCCGCGACCTCGTCAAGCACTACCCCCTCACCCAGGGCGTCCTCTTCAAGAAGCAGATCGGCGCGGTCAAGGCCGTCGACGGGGTCTCCTTCGACCTCGCGGCCGGCGAGACCCTCGGCATCGTCGGCGAGTCCGGCTGCGGGAAGTCCACCGTCGCCAAGATGCTGGTCCACCTGGAACGCCCGACCGCCGGGAAGATCTCGTACAAGGGCGAGGACATCACCAAGCTGTCGGGCAAGGCCCTCAAGGCCGTGCGCCGCAACATCCAGATGGTCTTCCAGGACCCGTACACCTCGCTGAACCCACGCATGACGGTCGGCGACATCATCGGCGAGCCGTACGAGATCCACCCCGAGGTCGCCCCCAAGGGCGACCGCCGCCGCAAGGTCCAGGAGCTCCTGGACGTGGTCGGCCTGAACCCGGAGTACATCAACCGCTACCCGCACCAGTTCTCCGGCGGCCAGCGCCAGCGCATCGGCATCGCCCGGGGCCTCGCCCTCCAGCCGGAGGTCATCGTCGCGGACGAACCGGTGTCCGCCCTCGACGTCTCCGTCCAGGCCCAGGTCGTCAACCTCCTCGAACGCCTCCAGGCCGACTTCGGCCTCTCGTACGTGTTCATCGCGCACGACCTCTCGATCGTCCGGCACATCTCCGACCGGGTCGCCGTCATGTACCTGGGCCGGGTCGTCGAGACCGGCACCGACACCCAGATCTACGACCACCCCACCCACCCCTACACCCAGGCCCTGCTCTCCGCCGTCCCGGTGCCCGACCCCGAGGCCCGCGCCCACCGCGACCGGATCCTGCTCTCCGGCGACGTGCCCTCCCCGGCCAACCCGCCCTCGGGCTGCCCCTTCCGCACCCGCTGCTGGAAGGCCGAATCCCGCTGTGCCACGGACGTGCCCCGCCCGACCGTCCCGGCAGCCTTCCCCACGGGCCCGGCGGCCCACCCGTCCGCCTGCCACTTCGCGGCGGAGCGGCAGGTGGTCCCGGCCCCCGGCGAACTCCGGCCACCGCCGCCCCCGCTGACGAAGGAGTAGCGACCGATCATTTCCAGCCACCCCGCGCGCCCGGTCCAGGGGTGGCCATGCCGGGTCCAACCACCCACCGGCAAGGGCGACTTGACCGATTCTGCCCCGAGTTCCGACCCTGGCCGACCCGGCTGGTTACGGCCGCACGGGCACCGGAGGCCGCGCGGGCGGGCGCGCGGGGCTCCAGTCGGGCTTTTCCGCGCCCCCGGCCGTGCGCGGTATGCGCCCCTCGTGCTGCCGGAATTCGACCGATGCGCTGGTACGGATAGTTATGATCCGTAGCGCACGGTGGGTATGAATCGCCGAGCAACGAGTACGCGTACCGATGTCCGCTCGACGTGGAGGTGAAACGCCGTGGCACTATCGATCTCCGCCGTGGTGCTGCTGGCGATCGTCGTCTTCCTTCTGGTCCGGAGGTCGGGACTGAAGGCGGGGCACGCGTTCGTCTGCGTACTGCTCGGGTTCTACCTGGCGAGTTCGACGGTGGCTCCCACCCTCAGCCAGCTCACCTCCAACGTGGCGAACATGATCAGTGGCCTCAAGCTGTAGGGCTGCCTCGTAGGCTGGCCCCATGAACGGTCTTCCCGCCCGTCGTCTGCTGCTCGTGCACGCGCACCCCGACGACGAGTCGATCAACAACGGCGTCACCATGGCCAAGTACGCGGCCGAGGGCGCCCATGTCGCGTTGGTGACCTGCACCCTCGGCGAGGAGGGCGAGGTCATCCCGCCCGAGCTGGCCCACCTCGCACCGGACCGCGACGACTCCCTCGGCCCCTTCCGGGTCGGCGAGCTCGCCGCCGCCATGAAGGAACTCGGGGTCGCCGACCACCGCTTCCTCGGCGGCACCGGCCGCTTCCGCGACTCCGGGATGATGGGCGCCCCGCAGAACGCCCGCCCCGGCGCCTTCTGGGCCACCGGGGTGGACGAGGCCGCTGGCCACCTCGTCGGGCTCGTCCGGGAGCTGCGCCCGCAGGTCCTCGTCACCTACGACCCCGACGGCGGCTACGGCCACCCGGACCACATCCAGGCCCACCGCGTCGCCATGCGCGCCGCAGAACTGGCCGCCGACCCCGGCTACCGCCCCGAACTGGGCGCCCCGCACACCATCGCGAAGGTCTACTGGAACCGGGTCCCGCTCTCCGTCGTCGAGGAGGGCTTCGCGCGGCTGCGCGCGCGGGGCGCGGAGCTGCCCTTCCCCGGCCTCGCGACCCCGGCCGACGTGCCGGGCGTGGTCCCCGACGAGCGGATCACCGCCGAGATCGGCGACGCGGAGGGCGAGCGGTCCCTGGTGGAGGCCAAGGCGGCCGCGATGCGGGCGCACGCCACCCAGATCGCCGTCGACGGCCCCTTCTTCGCCCTCTCGAACGACCTGGCCCAGCCGCTGTTCGCCCGCGAGTACTACGAGTTGGCCGTGGGCGAGTCCGGGGCCCCGGCCGGCGAGCGCGAGCACGACCTCTTCGCGGGGGTGGAGGCGTGAGCACGGCGATGACCGCCGGGCGGGTCGCCGCCCTGCTGGGCCTGCTGGTCGCGGGCACGGCCACCGGGCTGGCCGGCTGGATCGTGGTGGACCTGTGGTTCCCGGCCGGGGTGCTGCTGGCGGTGCTCGCCCTCCTCGGGCTGTTCCTCGGGGCCCGGGTGGCGCTCGGCGGGGGGCTCGGCGTGGGCGTCGCGGCGGCCGGCTGGTTCCTCTCGTACGTCCTGCTCGGTGTCCCGCGCCCCGAAGGGGACTTCCTGCTCGGTTCCTCCGGAATCGGTATGTACGCGTACCTTTTGGGGGGAAGTGCGGTCGCTGTGATCTGCGCCACGATGCGCGGTCCGGTGGAACCGCCGGTTTCGGCCTCGAACCGGGGCTGACCGCAGGCCGCCGAACTCCCGCATCCTCCGATCGGGGACGGGTTGCGGGGGTTTGACGGGCCCTCGGCGGCGGGCGCCCCGGGGACTAAGAGGAACCTTTCATTCCCCGGGGACAGTTGCGCGCGGGCGGCGGCCAGTATGGTGGACGGGCCGCCGAGCAGCCCGCGCACGGTATGACGGGCGGCGGAGCCAACCGGGAGAACCTGCCTTGAGTCGTGAAACTGACAGTTCGTCCCCCGGGCCCCAAGGGCACGGTGGAGCCGCCTACCCCTCGGGTACGCCGCCGTATGGAACCGGCCAGTCCGCGCCCGCCCCGGAGGAGAATGCTGTGACTTCGAACCCGTCCACGCCCGACACCGACGGGCCGAAGACCGAGACCACCCTGACGACCCGGATCCGGATCAACATCCCGGGTTCCCGGCCGATCCCGCCCGTGGTCGTCCGCAAGCCCGTGAAGGACGCCGCCCCGGAGGCCGCCCCCGGCTCCGCCGAGCCCGAGCCGGCGCCCGCCCCGCGCGACCCGGCCCCGGTGCGCGCCGCCCTGCCGGCGCGGCCCACCGACCGGACGCCCGGCCCCGCCCCGGCCCCGCGGCCGCCGGCCGGCGGCCAGGCCCCCGGCGAGGCGCCGTCGGACGGCGGCTGGTTCGCCCCGCGCAAGGCGGCGGCGCCCCCGCCGGAGACCCCCGCCGCCCCGGCGCCGGCGGCGAGCTACGGCTCCGCCGCGCCCGGCCCCGGCCGGGGCGCGGGCGGCTTCCCGGGCAACGCCCCCGCCGCCGGCTTCGACGGTGCTCCGGGCCGCGGACCCGGCAACGGCTTCGAGGGCGCTCCCGGCAACGGCCCCGGCAACGGCTTCGAGGGCGCTCCGGGCAACGCTCCCGGCAACGGCTTCGAGGGTGCCCCCGGGACCGGCCCGGGCAACGGCTTCGCCGGTGTTCCGGGCAACGGCCAGGGCGCCGCCCCGTACAACGGCCCCGGCACCGGTGCGGGCTTCGCGCCCCCGGCCGCCCCCGGCCGCCCGCAGCCGCCCGCCCCCGCCCCGGGTGCGGGCACCGGAGCCGGCTTCGCGCCGGGCCCCGCCGTCGGCGGCCCCGGTGTCGGCTCGGCCCAGGGGTACCCGGCGTACGACGGCGGCCCGTCCACCGAGGCCTTCCCCGCCTTCACGGAGCCCTCCGGCCCCACCGGCGGGCCCGCGCTGGGCACCGTACCCGTGGGCGCCGACGAGACCCCGCGCTGGCCCGGCCCCGAGGCCGCCCCGGGCATGCCCGCCCCCGGCCCCCGGTCCGGCCCCGCCGCCCCGCCGCCCGGCCCCCGGCCGCCCCTGCCCACGCCGGTGCCCGCCCCCGCGGGCAAGGCGGGCAAGGCCGGCAAGGCGGCCCCGGCCGGCAAGCCCGCCAAGCCCGCCAAGAAGAAGGGCCGCTCCAAGCTGGTCCTGCTCGGCGGCGGCCTCGTCGGCATCGTCGCCGTGGCGTACGGCGCCGGTCTGCTGATGAACCACTCCGACATCCCCAAGGGCACCAAGGTCCTCGGCGTCGACATCAGCGGCAGCCGCGACGCCGCCGTCGACAAGCTCCAGGCGGCCTTCGGCAAGCGCTCCGCCGCCCCGCTCCAGCTGACCGTCGGCGGCAAGAGCGTCGAGCTGAAGCCCGAGAAGGCGGGCCTGACCCTCGACAGCCAGACCACCGTCCGCAACGCCACCGGCAGCGACTACAACCCGGTCACGGTCATCGGCTCGCTGTTCGGCGTCGAGCGCACGGCCGCCGCCGTCATGCCGGTCGACGAGGAGAAGCTGAAGGACTCCCTCCAGGAGCTCGCCGGCACCGCCGGCACCGCCTCCGAGGGCACCATCACCTTCGACACCGGCAAGGCCGTGGCCGTCCCCGGCAAGGCCGGCACCAGCCTGGACGTCGACAAGTCCGTGGACATGGTCACCAAGGCCTTCCGCGACCTCGTCGCCGACGGCAAGGCGGCCCCCGTCGAACTGCCCACCGCCACCAAGGAACCGACCGTCACCCAGGCGGAACTGAACCGGGCCATGAAGGAGTTCGCGGAGCCGGCCATGTCCGCCCCCGTGACCGTCAAGGCGGGCGGCAAGTCCCTGGCCTTCGGCGCCAAGTCGCTGCCGAAGATCCTCAGCATGCAGCCCGTGCAGGGCAAGCTCGTCGAGAAGTACGACCTGGACGCCCTCAAGGCCACCTACGGCAACGCCTTCGACGGGGTCCTCGTCACCCGGGGCACGGGCCAGAAGACCCCCGTCACCCCGCAGGACGTCGCCGGCGCCCTCGGCAAGGGCCTGGTCGGCAAGACCGCGGCCGAGCGCGTCGTGACGATCGACACCAACGCCAACTGAGGCCCGCCGCGGCCCGCTGAGTCCTAGGGCGGCGAGCGCCGAGCCCCTTCCCGGATCCCGGGGAGGGGCTCGGCGCGTCCGCCGGACCCCCTCCCGGGCGGGCCCGTCACCCCCGTCGCATGACATCTGTCATGCAGCTGTCACGACTGAAGACACTGCCGCGCACACCCCCGTCCGGGGGAAGCTCGGTACATGACGACGACGACCGCGACGCAGTCCGGAGCCCCCGGACCCGCAGGCGGTGCCGGCAGCGGCACCGTGGTGAGCTTCCAGAACGTGACCAAGAGCTACGGCCAGGTCAAGGCCGTCGACGGCCTCACCCTCGAACTCCACCCGGGCGAGACCGTCGCGCTCCTCGGCCCCAACGGCGCCGGGAAGTCCTCCACCCTCGACCTGCTTCTGGGCCTGCGCCCCGCGGACTCCGGCACCGTCAGCCTCTTCGGCACCACCCCCCGCGAGGCCGTCACGGCCGGCCGGGTCGGCGCGATGCTCCAGAGCGGCGGCCTGATGGAGGAGGTGACCGTGCGCGAGCTGATCACCCTCGGCTGCGCCCTGCACCCCCGCCCGTACCCGGTCGACGAGGTGCTCTCCCGCTCCGGCGTCGAGGAGATCGCCGGACGGATGGTCAACAAGCTCTCCGGCGGCCAGGAACAGCGCGTGCGCTTCGCCCTCGCCACCGCCGGGCACAACGACCTGATCATCCTGGACGAGCCGACGACCGGCATGGACGTCACCGCCCGCCAGGCCTTCTGGGCCACCATGCGCGAGCAGGCCGCCCAGGGCCGCACGGTCCTGTTCGCCACGCACTACCTGGAAGAGGCGGACGCGATCGCCGACCGGGTGCTGGTCCTGAACAAGGGCCGGCTGCTCGCCGACGGCACCGCCGCCGAGATCAAGGCCAAGGCCGGAGCCCGCAAGGTCGCCTTCGACCTCGACGGCGACATCGACCAGCAGGCCCTGCGCGCCCTGCCCGGCCTGACCTCCTTCGCGGTCAGCGGCACCACCGTGCGCCTCCAGTCGCGCGACGCCGACGCCACCGTCCACGCGGTGTACGCGCTCGGCCTCTACCCCCGCAACCTGGAGGTCGCGGGCCTCGGCCTGGAGCAGGCCTTCATCGCCCTCACCGAGGCCGAGGAGGCCGACGCATCGTGAACACCGGATCGCTGAACCTGATCAAGCTGGAGATCACCCGCGCCCTGCGGAACAAGAAGTACATCTTCTTCACGATCCTCTACCCCGCCGCCCTCTTCCTGATGCTCGGCGGCACCCTCGACGGCACCACCAAGGTCATGGGCACCGAACTGACCATGCCCGCCTTCTACATGGTCGCCATGGCCTCCTTCGGCGCCCTCACCGCCGTCCTCGTCGGCAACGCCGAGCGCATCGCCAAGGAGCGCGAGGCCGGCTGGGTGCGCCAGCTGCGCCTGACCGCCCTGCCCGGCCACGGCTACGTGCTCGGCAAGACCGCCAGCGCGGGCGTGCTGTCGCTGCCCGCCATCCTGGTGGTCTTCCTCGTCGCCGCCGTCGCCAAGGGCGTCCGCTTCGAGGCCTGGCAGTGGCTGGCCCTGACCGGCGCCATCTGGGCGGGCAGCCTCGTCTTCGCCGCGCTCGGCGTGGCCATCGGCTACCTCGCCGGCGCGGACAACGTCCGGCCCCTGAGCATGCTGTTCTACTTCGGCCTGTCGATCCTCGGCGGCCTGTGGATGCCCACCGCCGCCTTCCCGCAGTGGCTCCAGAACATCTGCGAGTGGCTGCCGACCCACGCCTACGCGGGCCTCGGCCAGGCCATCGAGCTGGGCGGCGCACCGCACCTCAAGGACGTGGCGATCCTCGCCGTGTACTTCGTACTGTTCACGGGTGCGGCCGCCTGGCTGTACCGCAAGGACTCACTGAAGGCGTAGGACCGTGGCGCTGACGCACGAGGCCGGGGACGTGGAGCAGGCCGTCCGGGCACCCGAGGGCACCGTCCACAAGGTGGTCAAGGGCCTCTGGATCGCCATCTGGCTCTTCTACCTCAGCGCCCCCGTCACCGACCTGGTGCACGGCGGGCACAGCGACGGGGCCCGGCTGCTCGGCGGGCTGGGCCTGCTGGTCTTCGTCGGCTGGTACCTCGTGCTGGTGTTCCGGCCGGACCGGCAGAAGCCGGTCCGGCCGGTCCTGCTGTCGCTGGCGGTGCTCAGCGCGGAGGCCACCGTGCTGTCGCTGGCCCTGGGCCGCGAATGGCTCGTGCTCTTCGTCTACGTCTCCATCGCCTCGGGCGCCGCGCTGCCCGGGAGGATCGCCCGCTTCACGGTGCCCGCCGCGACGGCCCTGCTGACGGCGCTGGCCCTCACGGTCCCGGAGGGCGGCGAGTACCTGTGGGGGCTGCTGATCCCGGCCCTGATGGGCGGGTTCGCGATGGTCGGGGTCCGGGCGATGATCCGGACGACCATAGAGCTCCGGCAGGCCCGGGCGACCGTGGCGCAGCTCGCGGCCAACGAGGAACGCCTGCGGATGGCCCGCGACCTGCACGACCTGCTGGGCCACTCGCTGTCCCTGATCACGCTCAAGAGCGAGCTGGCGGGCCGCATGCTGCCCGACCACCCCGACCGGGCCGCCCAGCAGGTCGCGGACATCGAGAAGGTCTGCCGGCAGGCGCTGGTGGACGTACGGGAGGCCGTGAGCGGCTACCGGCGGCCCACCCTGCCCGGCGAGCTCGCGGGCGCCCGGACGGCGCTGGCGGCGGCCGGGGTCAAGGCCGACCTGCCGGCGGACTTCACCGACACCGTGCCGGAGGAGCCCGAGTGCGCCCTGGCCTGGTCGCTGCGCGAGGCCGTGACCAACGTGGTCCGGCACAGCGGGGCCAAGCGGTGCACGGTCACCCTGACGACCCGGCAGACCCTGGCCGGCCCGGTGCTGGAGCTGTCGGTGACCGACGACGGCGCGGGCGGCACCGCGGTCCCCGGCAACGGCCTGACCGGCCTGACCGAACGCCTGGAGGCGGTCGGCGGCACCCTGTGGGCGGGCCCGGCGGGGAAGTCCGGCTTCCGGCTGCTGGCGCGGGTCCCCCTAGGATCCCGGTCATGACCCGAGCCTCCGAAGCCGCCCAGGCCCCCATCCGCATCCTCCTGGCGGAGGACCAGTCCATGGTCCGGGAGGCCCTCGCGGCCCTCCTGGGGCTGGAGCCGGACATCGAGGTGCTGGCGCAGGTGGCGCGGGGCGACGAGGTCGTACCGGCGGCCCTGGCCCACGACGTGAACGTGGCGCTGCTGGACATCGAGATGCCGGGCATGACGGGCATCGAGGCGGCGGCGGCCCTGCGCCGGGCCCTGCCCGACCTGAAGATCGTGGTCCTGACCACCTTCGGCCGCCCCGGCTACCTCCGCGGGGCGATGGAGGCCGGCGCCTCGGCGTTCCTGGTCAAGGACGCCCCGGCCGCGCAGCTCGCCGAGGCCGTGCGCAAGGTCCTGGCGGGCGACCGCGTCATCGACCCCACCCTCGCCGCGGCCGCCCTCGCGGAGGGCGCGAACCCCCTCACCGAGCGGGAACGGGAGGTCCTGCGCGCGGCGGAACACGGCGCGACCAACGCCGAACTGGCGGCGTCCCTCAGCCTCTCCCAGGGCACGGTCCGCAACTACCTCTCGACCGCGATCCAGAAACTGGCCGCCCGCAACCGCGCGGAGGCGATCCGCACGGCCCGCGAAAAGGGCTGGCTGTAGGCCGGGTCCGGCCGGCCGGGTGACCGGCTTGCAGCTTGTGCGCCCCGCGGACGGACGCGCCGCTCCCTTCATCTTGTTGCAGCGACAGGTCATGAGGCCTTGAACGCATTGTCGCCGGTACCTCTCCCGGGACATGCTCTTCATGTCGGAACCGGAGCCCCGGAAAAGCGAAAAGGCCACTGGCCCCCAGCTTTCCGGTCCACCGGTTCGCCTGTTGATACGGGGAACATTTCCCCTTGCTGAAAGGAAGACTCATGGAGTCTCAGGAGAAGAAGAGCATCGAGATCGTCGAGAACCTCGAGCAGTCCATCGAGGACATCGAGATGCTGTCGTGGCCGCGCTGCCTCGCGGCCGTCCCGGCGGACGTCCTCGACCTGGTCTGACACGCCCGACCGGTCTGACCGGTCCGGCTGTCCGACCTGATCCGATCCGGCTCCGCCGGATCCGGTCGGGCGTCCAATGAGCAACGCTGGAGGGTGGGCCGCACCCCGCCGGGTGTCGCCCACCCTCCGCGCACAGAGAGCCTCCGCGCATGAGGATTACCCTTAAGTACCCTCACCTCACGGTGATCGACGATTTCCTCCCGGAAGAGGAATTCCTTTCTCTGGCCTCCTCGATCCAGTTCCTGAACTACCGCCCGATGCATTCCAAGGAATGGGTCAAGGCGTACGGCATGTCGGGTGCGCCGGTGATGCAGAGCGAACTGGTCGCCCGCGGTCAGACGAATTCCACTCCGCACGGCATGGGCCGGGTGGGCGCGCTGGTCGAGCGCATCGCCGACCCGGGGGAGACCCTGGCGGGCGGCTATCCGCAGGGCCTCACGGGGGGACACGGCACGCTGACCGGCCGCACGGTCCTCTCCGGCGTCGGCGCCGGCCTCGACTGGCACAGCGACGCCGAAAGCCTGCTGGGGGCGTACGTCTTCTACGGACACCCGCGGTGGGGGTCCTCCTGGGGCGGCGAGCTGCTCGTCCTCGGTGACGCCGAGGCCGACGACGGATCGCGCCCCACACGGACGCGGGAACGGGCGCGGCCGTCCGGTGACGTCGGCCCCGACTTCGGGTTCGACACCGCCGCCGAGCGGCGCCGCAACGACATCGGGCACGGCCTGTACGTCAGTGCCCGCCCCAACCGGCTCGTCGTGCTCACCTCGCAGATCCACCACCGGGTCACTCCGGTCACCCCCTCCGCGGGGGACCGGCCCCGCACCGCGGTCGTCGGCTTCTTCCACCCGCGCCGTCAACCGTCCTCAGAGGTCCCGGCTCCATGACCACCCCGAAGCCCACAGCCGCCCCCGTGGCACCGACGGACCGGCAGGCGCTGATCGAGGCCGCGCTGGCCCCGGTGATCGCCGAGGCCGGCACGGCCGGCAGCACGGCGGTGCTCCTGGCCGACGGCGACCGGGAGGTCCTCGTGGAACGCGGCGACCCCGGGGCGGCGCTGCGGTTCTACCAGCTGGGCTCGCTGTCGAAGTTCGTCACGGCGGTCGGCTGCCTGGCCCTGCACGAGGCGGGGCGGCTCGACCTGGACCGCCCGCTGGAGACGGTCGGCGCCTTCGTGCCCCACTACCTCGGACACCCGGTCCCGCTGACGCCCCGGCACGTCCTGCACCACCTGACGGGCCTCAACGTGGGCAGCGTCCCCGGATACCCGCGCGCCGAGGCCGTGCCCGACCTCCCGGCGATCCTCCGGGGGCACGGCCGTTCCCCCGGGCTGGCCTTCACCGGACTGCCGACGGGGCGCGTCGTCTACAGCAGCGGAGCCTTCGCGCTGCTCCAGCTGGAACTGGAGCGGCTGCACGGATCCGCGGTCCCGGTGCTGGACGCCGTGGCGGACGCCGTCCCGGGTGCCGGGGTACTGCCGGACCTGCCCGGGACCACGCCGGCACCCGACCTCGCCCGGGGGTTCATCCATGCGGCCGTCCCCGTGCCGTACGGCTCGCTGCACTACCCGGAGACGCTGGCCGGCGGCCTTTGGGCGCGGCCGGGCGACCTGATGGCCCTGCTCACCGGTCTCGGGGCGCACCTGCGCGGTGGCGGCGGCGCCGTGGGGCACCGGATCCGCGAGGACCTGCTGAGCCTTCGCTTCCACCAGCGCATGGCGATGTCGGTGCTCGTGGACAAGGACTCCGCCGGACGGACGTTCTACCACCACCAGGGCTTCAGCGCCGGATTCACCACGGAGTTCGTCAGCTACCCGCACGAGGACGTCCACGTCGTGGCCATGACCTCCGCGGCCATCACACCGCCGGAGCTGCGCGGCGTGGTCAAGCAGGCGGTCGCGGCCTCGTCCGTGGGCGCGCCGTCCTCCTCCGCCCGCGACCTGCTCCTGGGCGGGCCCGCCCGCCCCGGGGAGGTCCGAGCCCCGTCCGCCGGCCGCTACGCCGGTGACTCGCTCACCGTCGAAGTGGCCGGGGAACACGCCTCCGTACGGACCCGCGGAGGCTACGAGACCGTACTGCGGCGAACCGCCGACGGCGCGTACGGCGTCCCGGACCGGCCGTACCCGCGGTGCGTGGTCGACGCGGAACGGCTGCGGTTCGACGACGGCACCCGTCTTTACAAGCTCGCACGCCTCTCCTGACCGGCGCCCCTCGGCCGCCGGACCGGGCCGGGGGCGGTGCCCGAAGTGACCAGAGAGCGAGAAGGCCCAGTGAACCCGCTGCCCGAACCCCTCGTGCTGACCCGCATCCAGTCGGGCTGGGACCTCTTCATGACCGATTACGTGGCGGCGGCGCGGACTCTGTGGCGCGACCCCGACCGGCGCGAGCGGCTCTTCGCCGACCGCCGCCGGGCGGTGGCGGCGCACCCGATGCCGCTCGCCGTGCGCGAGGTCCACCTCGCACAGGTCGAGCGCAGCCGGTCCGCCCTGTGCGCCCTGGGCCGGCCCGGCCTCCAGCAGCACGCCGGCACGGACGTACCCCTGCTCGCGGACGCCTGGCTGCGCGGCCGGCCGCTGCCCGGGGGAGCCGTCGCGGCGGCCGCCGGCGTACTGCGCGGCCTCGGGCTGCCGTACGCGGACGCACTCTCGTCGATAGCGGAGCCGCCGGGTGGCGGACCGGCCGCACGGGTCGCCAGGACGGCGGACGGCTTCGAGATCCTCTTCGCGGACGACGGCAGCAGCGCCGCCCTCGCGGTCCTGTTGCACGAGGTCGGCCACTACCTGTACGAGACGGCCCCCGGCGCGGCACCGGAGGAGAGCTTCCGCCGCTACGTGGAGTCCGAGGCGGCGGCCCTGGCGCTCGGCCGGGTCGGCTTCGCGGCCCACCTCGCCGCGTCCGCCCCGGACGACCCGGAACCGCCGCGGCTCTGGTCGCGGTACTGCGATGCGGAAGCCTGGCTGAACCACTACTACTTGTTGGCCGAAGCCGCCGAACTCGGCCTGTGCCAAGCGCCGAGCGACGCCCTGGGCATGGTCTACCTGCGGGACACGTACAGCACCTCCGTCGGATACCAGGTGGTGTACGCCCTGGCGTCCAGCCTCATCGCCGACGCCCCGGAGCGGGTCGTCGAGCGCCTCGCCTCCGGGACGGACGGGGGCGGTCTGCTCCCGCCGAGGCCCGGATTCGACGACCTGACCCGACTGGCCTGAACCGAAATGAAAGGAAAGGGGATTCCCGTGCAGAGCCACCAGCCCGACCTGACTCCCCAGGACGAGGTCGCGGCGCGCTTCTACGGCAGGCTGGACCGGAACCTGCCCGTCCAGCGAACGGGTGACGGACTCTGGCTCGTCCTCGGCCACCCCGAGGCCGTCCAGCTGCTGCGGAACCGGACCGTGAGCAGTGCGACGAGGAAGCCGGCGGCCGCCGGAACCTGGAACAGGCTCTCGGCACGGTTCTTCATCTTCCACGACGCCCAAAGCCACCTGCGCCTGCGCCGGATGGTCAGCGACTGTTTCACCCCGGCCCGCCTGGACCTGCTCAAGGACGAGATCCGCCGCAGCGCGGCAGCCCGCCTGGGCGAGCTCGCCGCGATCCTCGCCACCGGGGACCGCACCGACATCATGGAGACGGTGGCCTACCCCCTCGCGGCGGAGACCATCTGCCGGCTGCTCGGGGTCTCCCCCGCGGAAGGGGAGTTCCTCGGGGAGTGGGCCGTCGCCCTGTCCCGGCACACCGACGACGAGCAGTTCGACCGGAGCGCGGAGGACGTCCTCGCGTTCTTCCGCGAGCAGCTCGCCCTCCACCGGGCCGCCCCGCAGGGCGCGGGCCTGCTCTCCGTCATGGCGGAGCGCGCCGGGGCGGCCGGCGTCGACGACGAGGAACTGCTGGCCACCTGCATCCTGCTGCTCGTCGCCGGCTTCGAGACCAGCGCGAACTTCTTCGGCAACATGCTGCTCTCCCTGCTGTGGCACCGCGAGCGCTACGAGCAGCTGCTCGCGGACGAGTCCCTGATCGCTCCGGCCATCGAGGAGCTCCTGCGGCTGCACACACCCGCCCACGTGGTGATGCGCCGGACGACGGAGCCCACCGCCGCCGGGGACACCGTGATCCCCGCCGGCGTACAGGTGGGGGTCCTACTCGGACTGGTGAACCGCGACCCGAGGGTGTTCGCCGACCCGGACGCGTACCGTCTGGACCGCACCCCCAACCCCCATCTGAGCTTCTCCCTCGGCGCCCACTACTGCGTGGGGGCCTCGCTGGCCCGGGTCGAGCTGGACGCGCTGCTGCGGGCCGTGCTCGCCGGTCTGCCGAACCTCGCCCTGTGCGAGGAGCAGCAGCTGCGCTGGTCCGGCAGGTTCCTGGGCCGGGGACTGGAACGTCTGCGGGTGCTGGCGGCATGAGGACGACCGACGTCATCCCCGCACCGGGTCCGGCCGCGCCCGCGGGCCCGGCCTGGGGGCCGCTGCGCATGGGGCTGGGCGGCAACCGCCTGGCCGGACCGGACTCCTTCGGCCCGCCCGCGGACGAGGCGGAGGGCCGCCGGGCCGTGGAGACGGCCTGCGACCTGGGTGTGGCCGTCATCGACACGGCCGACTGCTACGGCCCGTACCGGTCCGAGCGGATCATCGGCGACGTGCTGCGCCGTCGTGGCGCCCGCCCGCCGGTCGCGACCAAGGCCGGTGTGGTGCGCGATTCCTCCGGGGGCTGGGCGGTGGACGCCCGCCCGGAGCGTCTCCTGGAGGCCGCCGAGGGGAGTCTGCGCAGGCTGGGGCTGGACGCCCTCGACCTGCTCCAGCTCCACCACCCGTCCACGCGCATTCCGCTGGAGGAGCAGGTCGGGGCGCTCCAGGAGGCCCGGCGGCGCGGCCTGACCCGGCACGTCGGCCTCTGCAACGTGACGCTCGAACAGCTTCGGCTCGCCGAGCGGGAAGGGCCGGTCGCCAGCGTGCAGAACCATCTGCACGCCCGCCGCGTCACCCCGGCGGTGCTGGAGCTCGTGGCGTACTGCCGGGAGCGCGGCATCACGGTCATGGCCTACCAGCCCTTCGCCGAGGGGGCGCTGCTGCGCGAGCCCAGGGTGCTCGACGCCGCGGAGCGGCAGGGCGTCACGCCCGCCCAGGTGGCCCTGGGCGTCCTGCTCGACCTGGGTGACCACGTGCTGCCGCTGCCCGGTGCGGGACGCGCCGTGCACGTCGTGGCCAACGCGCGGGCGACACGGTCCCACCTGGCCCGGCGGGAGGGGCGTTGATGACCCCGCTGCCCACCCGCCCGGGCGAGCCTCCGCTGACCAGCTCCTCGGTCCCGCACCAGCAGCTGACCCAGAACGCCCCCTACCACCTCCAGCGGAGGCTGCTGCGGCGCTGCGCGGACCTGGCCGGAACCACGGTCGCCGCGACGCGCGTATCGGTTCCCGGCGCGGTGGGCCTGCACCTGGCGGTGCCCGGTGACCGTCCCTCGGTCGTCGAGTACGCCCACGCCCATCCGTCGTACGACGGGTCCTGGCACATGTCGCTCCCGGTGGAATCGGCGGCCGAGGTGGTCGCCGCCGGCTGGGGGGAGTACCACCTGCTGGCCGGCCGGGGCCTGCCCCGGGGCACGGTCCTGGTGTACGCGCCGCGTGACGGCGGGGAGGCCGACCTCTGCTTCGAGATCGTGACGCTGGCCCACGCCCTCGCCCGGGACACCCTGGGCGGTGGCCATGGATGAGGCGGACATCCGTACGGTGTGCGTGCTGGGCGCCGGCGGCTTCGGGACGGCCCTGGCCCTGCGGCTGGCCGACCACGGGATCGACACCCGGGTGGCGGCACGCAAGGACGACGGCGGCGCGCCCGCGGCGCCGGAGCCGCTGTGGGCACGGGACCTGGTCCGGCCCGCGCTCGCCGCCCTGGAGGGCGCGGACGCGGTGGTCCTGGCCCTGCCCTTCACCGCCGCGCTCAACCTGGCGGAGCGCTTCCCAGGCTTCGCCGAGGGCCGGATCGTCGTGGACGCCACCAATCCGCTGACCGACGAGGGTGACGGACTCCTCCTGCCCGCAGGAGCTTCGGGGGCCGTCGAGATCGCCCGGCGGATTCCGTACGCCCGGCTGGTCAAGGGGTTCAGTACCCACACCGTGGGTGACCTGACGGGCTCGGGGACCCCGGCGCCGGTCAATTTCGTGGCCGGGGACGACGAGTCGGCCAAGCACTCCGTGATACGGCTGTCCCGTCGGCTGTCCCTGCCGGCCGTGGACGCCGGGGTGCTGGCGCACTGCTCCGTGCTCGAAGGCATGGTCCTGTTGCGCGAGGAGATCACGCGCCGCAACCGGGGCCGTCCGCGCGCGGCGGAGGCAGTGTCCGGCGAACTTTCACGTACCGCATTCCCCGAGGAGAACCGATCATGAGTGTCCGCCCGAAGCCGAATCCGTTCAGGAAGTTGTGGGCGGCGACGGCTACCTCGAACCTGTCCGACGGGGTGAGCCTGGCCGCGGCACCGCTGCTGGCGGCCACGATCACCCGCGACCCGAGCCTGATCGCCGGAATCACCGTGGCGCAGCGGGCCCCCTGGCTGGTGCTGGCCTTCATCTCCGGCGCGCTGGCGGACCGCCTGGACCGCCGGAAGGTGGCCCAGAGCGCCAACTGGATCCGTGTGGCGGCCTTCGCCACGCTCACGGCGGCGGTCCTGGGCGACGGCCTGTCCATGCCGCTGCTGTACGTGGTCTTCTTCGCGATCGGCACCGCGGAGACCCTCTACGACAGCGTGTCGGCCGCGTGGGTTCCGACGCTGGTCGGTTCCGAGGACCTGACCCGGGCCAACAGCCGGCTGCAGACGACGTACGTGGTCTGCAACGAGTTCGTGGGGCCGCCGATCGGCGGCTTCCTCTTCGCGGCCGCCACCTTCGCGCCCTTCGCCCTGGGCACGGCCGGATACCTGGCGGCCGTGGGCCTGCTGGCCCTCATACCCTCCGCGGTACAGCGCAAGGAGGTACCGGCCGGACCGCCGCTCACGGTCAAGAGCGTGGGCGAGGACATCGCCGTCGGCGCCCGGTGGTACTGGTCCTCGCCCACGCTGCGCGCCCTGAGCCTCGTCGCCGCCGTCGGCAACGCGGCCAGCGCGGCCAGCTACGGCCTGATGGTCCTGCTGGCGCAGGACGAGCTGGGCATGTCGGACCAGGCCTACGGCGTGATGCTGGCCGCGGCGGCGATCGGCGCCGTGCTCGGCGGCATGGCGGCGGGCCGGGTCGGCGGATGGTTCGCCCCGGGCACCCTGATCCTCGTGACCAGTCTGCTCTCGGCCGCGGCCACGGCAGGACTGGGCCTGGCGATCAGCCCGGCGGCGACGGTCGGACTCATGGCCCTGGACGGCTTCGTCGTACTCGTCCAGTCCATCCACGTCGTGACCCTGCGTCAGCAGATCGTGCCCAACGACCTCATGGGCCGCGTCACTTCCGTCTACCGGGTCGTCGCCGTGGGCTCCTTCGCCGTCGGCGGCATCGCGGGCGGCGCGGTGGCCGACGCCTTCGGGGTCCCGGCCTCCTTCTACGCGGGCGGTGCGGCCATGGCGGTCGTCGCGGTCCTGGTGCTGCCGGTGCTCAGCAACGCGCGTCTGGCCCAGGTGAAGCGGGAAGCGGAGGCGGCCGCGGTCGCACCGGAACCGCAGCCTGCGGACATCGCCCAGTAACTCATCGCATTCCATCAACAGTTGACGAGAGAAACACGGAGAGAATCATGGCAGTCGTCCGTCTGGTAGGAGCGGGGATCTTCCCGCAGCGGGATCTGAGCATCGGCGGGCGCGAGGCCCTCCTGAATGCTTCGAAGGTGCTGTACGTGAACTTCCCGGGGGCCAGGGAATGGCTCGCCGAACTGGGCCTGGAGCGCGTCGAGGACATCGCCGGCCGCTACAAGGACGGCGCGCAGGACCGGGCGAACTACACGAGCATGCTCGACGCCGTCGTTTCCGCGGCCCGGGAATTCGGGGACGTCACCTATCTGATGCAGGGTCATCCGAACCTCGGTGTCACGCTGACCCAGGAGATATTCCGTCTCGCGGACGATGCGGACGACCTCCGGATCGAGGTGATTCCCGGTATCAGCAGCCTCGACACGATGATGCTCGATCTCCGCATGGACATGCTTGAGCGCGGTTGCACGGTCGTCTGCGCGAACCGGCTGCTGCTCTTCCGCTACCGCCTCGACCCGCGTCTGGGCATGTTCATCTACCACGGCTCCTCCGTCGGCACGAGCAAGACGAACTTCATC